>DASPFV010000220.1:0-27335 GCA_035620975.1 Vicinamibacterales bacterium | reverse complement strand
ATCTGCGTCTGGCCGGCGGGCCCCGCAGGCCAGTTCCGCACGTATCCCCATTCCAGCTGCCGGAGCAGTGCGACGGGAATGCGCGCCCGCGTGGAGATCTCGGCAAGGGACAGCCCGGACGCGCGCCGGGCCCGGCGGATGTCGGAGATCGTGAGCGAGCCTGGCCTGGCGCGGACGAGCGCATGGGACGGGTCCGTCCCGGCCGGCGCGGGGGCGCCGTCCGTCTGCGTCTGCGACGGCGGCGGGACGGCGGCGGCCGGCGGGGCGGGCGGGCGGGAGGCCTCCGCGGCCTCACAGCTCGCCACCAGACCGGCAAGCACGACAGCCGGCTCATCGGCGCCGAAGCGGGCCAGGGCGTCCGAGAACTGCTCCAGGGTCTCGTACGTCGGCACGTCCAGGGTTCCAAGGGCCTTCGCCAGGACCAGCCGGAGACCGCCCGGCACGCGGTACTCCCGAGGCGCATCGAATGCGGGCAGCAGCGTATCGAGTAATTGCGCAGCGCGCGACACGGCACGCCCGCCGGCGGCGACGGGTCCTTCGATTGCCAGCTCACCCCTCGCCGTCAACCGGATCACGTGCGCGGACGGAACTCCCGGAATCTCGCCGCGAACCACCTGGGCGATGACTTCGCGCACGATTGTGACGGCGTGCACTGCCTGCAGACGAACGCCGGCCGATGAAAGCTCAGCCAGAGAGATGCGAGCGCTATCGAGCATGCGCGCGCTGCTTGCCACTTCCCTGCCACCTTTGAAAAAGTGGGAAGGGCGTCCCGGATCAAGCGTTTGGGGGTTCGACGCCGCCGCGGGTCGTGAGTTGGTTGAGCCGTGTCGTGGGCAGCTGGTCCGCGAAATTACACAGGTAGGCAGACGGCGACACGCATGAGGTATCGCCACGGAGCGGCCGGTGAATTCTCGAGTGCCGCAGGTCGACGGCCGAGGCCGTGTCGTTTCAGCGGCTGACGCTGATCTGGATGACCTTGCGGAACTTGACCGGGCGGTTGTTCAGCCTCGCCGGCTGATATCGCCAGTCCCGCGCGGCGGCGAGGAGCTGCGTGTCGTACATGGGGTGGATCGACAGACGGATATTGGCCTGCGTCACGCGGCCAAGCTCGTCGATCACGATCTCCAGGACACCCCGGTCGCGCGTCTGCCCCGCGATGTGCGACGGCACACGCGGCACGTCCTGCTTGATTGCGACCGCTGCCACGACGGCCTCGTCCTCGAGCGTATAGACGCGGTTCGGCGCGGGTGCTGACGCGGGCGCTGACGTGGGCGGCGGAGGGCCAGCCGGTTCGGCCTTCGGCGGGGGCGGCGGAACCGCCGCGGCCAGGCTGAGGTCGAGGAAGCCCTGCGCCAGCACCTTCAGGTCCGACAGGCGTCCGCGCATGTCGGGATCGTCGATGAGCTGCAGGAGCTCGCGGAACCGGTGCTCGGACTCGGAGAAGGCCTTGCGATCGTAGGCCTCCTTCGCGGCCGTGTAGCGCTCGCGCGCGATCTCGGGCAGCTGGCGCTGACGGACCTCGGAGAACGCGGCCCGCACGCGGGGCGAGGCTTCGGTCTCGCTCGGCTGATACATGGGATCGGCGGCGATGACGGCCGCAATCGCCGCCTCGGCTTCGGCACCACGGCCCAGCGCCAGCAGGCACAGGGAACGGTACTGCTCGATCGACCGCAGATCGCTGCGCGGGGCTCCGTCCGCCGGTCTGAGCCCGTTCAGCACGGCCAGCGCCTCGTCGTAGCGCGCCGAGGCGTACAGCTCCCGCGCCGCAGCGAGCGGGTTGTCCTGCCCGGCGACGACAGCCGGCGCAGCGGCCAGCAGCAGGGTCAACGCGGAACGTTTCAGCATGATGCTCATCGGCCCATGTCCGGGTGCTACTTCATGTCGACGCTGACCCGCACCGGTCCGCCGAGCGTCACCGAAATCGCGTGACGCTTCTCGCCGAACTGCGGGTGTCGGAACACGACCTCGTGCGGACCGATGGGCACGGTCAGGTTCCCGATCGGCGTCTCTCCAACACGCTCACCGTCGATCCAGACCTCCGCCCACGGTGTCGCGTTGAGGTTCACGACCCCGTTCGGCAGGTCTATGTTCAGGCTCGACACCTTGCCGGGCTGGACGGTCACCACCCGCGCCACCGAGAAGCCGAGCGCTTCGTTCACGAGCTGCACCTCGTGCCGGCCCGCGGCCATCATCACGCGTTCGGCCTCGGTGGTGCCGATGACACGTCCACCCTCGCGAATCTCCATCGAGAACGGAGCCTTGACCGCCAGCCAGCCCGAGACCGGCCCCGCCAGGGCGGCCTGCGCGGTGTCAACGGCCACCGGGGCGACGAGCGACGCGCTGCCACCAGCCTGCACGCTCACGACGTGCCGCACCGAGCCCGCTGCGGTCTGCAGGACCACCTCGTGGTCCCCGGGCAGGAGATCGGCGATCGTCAGCGGAGCGACGCCGCGCTCGACGCCGTCGACCAGCACCTTTGCGCCGGCCGGCTGCGATTCCACACGGAGCTGGCCCGTCTCGGGAGCGTTCGCGAACTCGAGGTACTGTGACACCTGCTCGCCGGCGCTGACGCTGAACGGGATCACCCGCGGCACGCCGCGGCCACGCAGCTCGAGGATGTGCGCGCCCGGCGTCATGGAGAGTCGAGCCGGCGTCTGCCCGCGGTCGACGCCATCGACGAACACCTGCACGCCCGCGGGGTTCGACTGCACCACCAGCGTGCCCATTTCGGGCGCGATGGCCGCGGGGGTGCCGGCAAAGCGACGCGCGTACCACCCGCCCGCAGCCAGCACCGCCAGCAGCAGGAGCACGGCAAGCAGCCGCGTGGCCCGGCGTGATCGTCCTCTGGCCTTTTTCGGCCTGGCCGGCTGGGGCGTGGGGACGTTGAACGGCGCGTCGGGGTTGAAGAGCGGAGCGGGGGCGCGCGGCACACCCAGGTCCTTCGTGCCGATCAGCTGCGTGATGTCGCGGGCGACCACCGGCGCCGGCGCCGCGGGCGATGGCACCGCCGCCGGGGCGGCGGAGGCCGCCGGCGGCACGGGAGCAGGCGTCGCGGCCGGCGCGACCGACTCCGGTGTGAACGGCGGCAGCACGAAGTCGATTGGATCGTCGGCCTGCACTGTTCGCACCGGGGCGGCTGGAGCCGGCTTGGGCTGAACCTGCGCGGGCGGGGGGGCGGCAACCGGCACGGCGGCTGGAGGGACCGGAGTCGCGGGCGCCTGGCGCGAGGCCGCCTGCACGGCCGGCATCGGCACCGGCACGGGCGCCGTTGGCAGCGGCTCGGCCACTGGTTCGAGGAGGGCCGCGATATACCGCGACAGGAACGTTTCGAGCGCGACCGGCGCCGCCACGTACATCGAGTCGTCGGCGACGATCTCCTCCAGCGCCGCCAGCGCCTCCGGCGCGGAGCCGAACGCGCGGCGCAGGTCGAGCTGCAGCGCGCGCGCCATCCAGTCGCGAAGCGGCGCCGAGAGCGGCTGCTCCTCGCCCAGCGCGGTCCGCTCGCGCGCCTCGTTCAGCAGCGCGGCCAGCTTGTGAGGAAACTCGTCCGCCGCCAGCGGCCGGCCGAGCACGAGCGACAGCGCCACTATGCCCACACCCGTGACGTCGGCCCGGTGATCGAACCGCGGCACCCCGGCGCTCGGCGGCATCGCGATGCGCAGCTCCTGCCAGAGGCGCTCACGGCTGAACTGCAGCTGTTCGATCGCCGCCGCCAGCACGTGCTCGACCAGCACCAGGCGCGCATGCGGCGTCACGATCAGGCGCTCCGGCGCGATCAGCCCGTGCGCAACCTCGCGCGCGTTCTCGTGCAGCAGCGCGACGGCCGGCACGAGCTGCCGGATCAGGCACAGCGCGGCGTTGGTGTCCAGCTGCAGGTGACGCTCGTCCGCGACGCGCAGGATGTCGGACAGGCGGGTCCCTTCGACGTGATCCGACACGATCGCCAGGCCGGGCGCCGGCACCTGGATGCGGTCCACCCTGCGGACCCGCGCATAGTAGGCGTGGCGGAAGTTCGCCAGGCGGGCCGTGCGTTCGCGCAGAGCGAACTCGAAGGAAGGCACCGCCGTGAGGGCCTGACGGATTCGCAGAATCTGGAGCAGCTCCCCGGTGGCGCCGTCGGCAGCGACGACGCGTTCGCCGAGACCGTCGAGGAAGAGCGGCGCTTCGGGCCGATCGGTGGATTGGGGTACGGTGTTCATGTCGGGCGCGTGATTTTGTAATCGCGGAGGCGATTCCCGGGCGCGGAGCTGCAACGGATGCACCAGTTCCGTTTCGCCCACGGGATCGACACTAACCCGTTCTGTGCCATGGGCTCACGGCCTCTCACGCGCGCTCGCGGCCGAAACGCAGCGCTTACAAGCCTGTACGCCGTGCGCCAGTTCTGTAACGGCTCCGGCGGGCCACGGATGCATGGAATTGCGCGGACCTGCTGGCACCGGCCTGGTCATCCCCGGTATGCTGTTCGGCTCGGGGCTCTGGCAGGCCGGTGGAAGGTGCGGCCTCGATTGGCCAGTCCTTTCGCCTCGATCCGGGAGTCCGGAGGAGACACGAACGATGCGTAGACTCCTGAGAACCCGCCCCCTGATGGCGTCGGCCGCGCTGGCGCTGGGGCTCGCGCTGGCGCCGCTCTCCGCGCAGATCGCGCCCGAGCGCGTCGATCTCGATGCGATCTACCGGATCAAGCAGGAAGGCTTCCAGCGATCCCGCGCGATGGAGATCATGAGCTGGCTCACGGACGTGTACGGGCCGCGGCTGACCAACTCGCCGGGGTTCCGCAAGGCCGGGGACTGGGCCGTCAAGGAGATGACGGCCTGGGGCGTGAGCTCAGCCAGGCTGGAGCCGTTCGGCCCGTTCGGGCGCGGCTGGTCGAACGACAAGTACTACATGATGGCGACCGTGCCCGGCGGACGCTGGGCCGTCATCGGGTACGCGCAGGCCTGGACGCCGGGCACGAACGGGCTCGTCTCTGGTGAGGCCCTCCTGGCCGTCATCGAGACCGCCGATGACTTCGACAAGTACCGGGGAAAGCTGAAAGGCAGGATCGCCCTGACGCAGCCGATGCGCGACGTGGAGGCGATCTGGGCGCCACCGGCGCGCCGGTTCGCCGATGCCGAGCTCTCCGACATGACGCGCGAGACCGATGCGCAGCGCGGACGCGGCCGCGGCGGGCGCGCGGGAGGGCCCGGGGGGGGCCGGGGGGCCGCGCAGGCGTTCTCGCGGCAGCGGATGCAGTTCTTCAAGGACGAAGGCGTGCTGGCCGTCATCGCGCCCGGCCGGGGGGATGGCGGAACGGTGTTCGTCGGCGGTGGCGGCTCGCGCGAGCCGACCGGCGATGTCGGTCTGCCCTCGGTGACGATCGCGGTCGAGCACTACGGCCGGATGATCCGCACGCTTGGCAAGGAGCTGCCCGTTTCGATCGACCTGGACATCCGGAACACGTTCCATGACGACACGATGTCGTTCAACGTCATCGGCGAACTGCCTGGCACCGACAAGGCGGACGAGGTCGTGATGCTCGGCGCCCATTTCGACTCGTGGCATGCGGGAACGGGCGCGACCGACAACGCCGCGGGATCGGCGGTGATGATGGAAGCGATGCGCATCCTGAAGCAGAGCGGCGTCCGTCTTCGGCGCACGGTCCGGATCGCGCTCTGGGGCGGCGAGGAACAGGGGCTCGTCGGCTCCCGGGCGTACGTGACGCAGCACTTCGCCAACCGCGCCGACATGGTCCTCAAACCGGCACACTCGAAGCTCTCGGGGTACTTCAACGTGGACAACGGCACGGGGGCGATCCGGGGCGTGTACCTGCAGGGCAACGAGGCGATGGCGCCGATCTTCGAGGCCTGGATGAAGCCATTCCACAACCTCGGAATGACTACCCTCACGATCCGCGACACGACCGGCACGGACCACCTCGCCTTCGACGCGGTGGGTCTGCCGGGCTTCCAGTTCATCCAGGATCCGCTCGAGTACAACAGTCGCACGCACCACTCGAACATGGACGTGTACGAACGGATCCAGGAATCGGACATGAAACAGAACGCCGTGATCGTGGCGTCGTTCGTCTATCACGCCGCGAACCGCGACGAGAAGCTGCCGAGAAAGCCGCTCCCGCCCCCGCAGGGCGGGGGACGCGGCACTGCGCCGATTACGTCCGGCGGACAGTAGCGGGACGTCCAAGTCGCCGAGCGAGGAACCCCCGCGCTCTGGCGCTGCCGAAGAACACGAAGAGGATCGTCCGCCGGAGACCGTGTCCCCTTCCCGGGGGCCGGCCTCGCAGGCGCGCCGTGCGCGCCCTGCGTTGGCAGCGCCTTCGCCTGCGTGGCACGACCGGAGGTCATGACCCGGGTTCATATAAGATGAGGAGTTTCGGCTGCCCGCGACCTTTCGAAACGGGAGTGCGTCTAAGAGGAGCGAGAAACCGCCGAGGTAACCGGCCGGACAGGCGAAGAGGTAGATAGGCGCATCATGAGACGAACGCTTCAGCTTCCGCTCACAGTGACGCTCGCGCTGGCTCTCTCGAGCGGCGCGGTCCTGGCGCAATCAGCGCCGCCCGCCGGTCAGGGGCAGGGGACGCCGGCGCCAGCTCCGCCATCCTCCGACGACCCGGCCGTCCGCCTGCAGCTGCCAACCGTCACCGTCACGGCGCTGAAGGAACCGGCGGACCTGCAGACCATCCCCGTCAGCGTGACGGCCGTTTCCGCGGAAACCATCGAGCGGGCCGGCATCCGGATCGTCAGCGACGCCACGCTGTTCGCGCCGAATGCGTACTTCACCGACTTCAGCGCGCGGAAGCTGAGCAACGCACGGTTTCGCGGAATCGGCGCGAGCCCCGGCAATCCGGCTGTCACGACCTACGTCGATGGCGTCCCGCAGATCAACTCCAACACCGCCAGCCTCGATCTGCTCGACGTCGAGCAGATCGAGTTCGTCCGCGGGGCGCAGAGCGCGCTCTTCGGGCGGAATGCCCTGGGCGGCCTGATCAACGTGACGAGCGCCCGGCCGGCGCGCGATCGCTGGACCGGCGACTTCTCGGTGCCGTTCGGCAACCACGGCGCCTGGGATCTGCGCGGCAGCGCCTCCGGGCCCGTCGTCGCCGACAAGCTGAGCGTCGGCGTGGCCCTCCGGCAGGCGGAGCGGGAAGGGTTCACCGTGAACCCCCTGACGGGCAATGATCTCGATTACCGCTCCGCGTTCAGCGCCAAGGGGCAGATCCACTGGACGCCCGGCAGCGAATGGGAGGCGCGCGTCATCGTGTCGGGCGAGCGCGCCAGGGACGGCGATTACGCGCTGAACGATCTGGCCGCGCTCCGCCAGCGCCCGTACGAGTCCGCGCGCGACTTCGAGGGGCTGACGAACCGCGACGTCTTCGGCACGACGATCCAGGCGCGCCGCACGGGCGAGTCGTTCACGCTCACCAGCACGACGGGCTTCGTGAACTGGAGCACGTCGGATCTCACCGACCTGGACTACTCCCCGGTTCCGCTCATCGAGCGGCGGAACGACGAGGACGACCTGCTGTTCACGCAGGAAGTCCGCGTGGCCTCCCGCGAGCCGGCGGCGCTGAACATCGCCAGCGGCGCGTCGATACGCTGGCAGGCCGGCGTGTTCCTCTTCACGCAGAACTACGAACAGGAGGCGGTCAACAGCCTGCAGCCGGCGCTCACGCAGGCGCCGCTCACGCTCGAGCAGTACTCACCCGTCGCCGATCTGGACGACTTCGGTCTGGGCTTCTTCGGGCAGGGCACGATGACCCTCGGCCAGCGGCTCGATCTGATCGCGGGCGCCCGCGTGGACTACGAGAACAAGAACGCGACGCTCAGCACGTTTACCGTCCCGGCGCTGCCGCTGGCCCCGTCCACCTCGGTGGTCGCCGAGGAGAGCTTCTCGAACGTGTCGCCGCAGCTGGCGGTGGCCTACCGGCTCGAGTCCGATCGGTCGATCTACGCGTCGCTCGGCCGCGGCTACAAGGCCGGCGGCTTCAACCCGTCCTCGCCCGCCGGGAGCGAGGCCTACGACGAGGAGCATACGTGGCACCTCGAGGGGGGCCTGAAGAGCCGCTGGGCGAACGGCCGGGTGTCGGCCAACGCGGCGGTGTTCTACATCGACTGGAACGACCTGCAGCTCAACGTCCCCGATCCGTTCGTCCCGGCACAGTTCTACATCGCGAACGTCGGCGGCGCCGTCAGCCGCGGCTTCGAGCTCGAGCTGAACGCCAGACCGCTGGTCGGCGTGGACCTCTTCGGCGCGTTCGGCTACACGAACGCGCGCTTCGACGACGGCAGCCGCTCCAGCGGCGTCGACGTCGGCGGCAACGAGCTGCCGAACACGCCCGACTACACCGCGAGCGCCGGCGTGCAGTACTCTGCTGCTATCCGGCAGATGGCGAGCTGGTACGCCAGGGCCGACCTCGCGTTCTACGGCGCCTTCAAGTACGACGACGCGAACCTCGAAGGCCAGGAGGCCTACTCCGTGGTCAACCTGCGGGGCGGCATCCGGGGCCGGCTCCTGAGGGGCGAGATCTGGATGCGCAACGCCTTCGATACCACTTACATCCCGGTCGCGTTCGCGTTCCCGGGCCTGGCCCCGTCGGGGTTCCTCGGCGAGAACGGGGCTCCCCGGACATTCGGAATCAGCGTCGGCGTGGGGTTCTGATCACTCCTGCCGGGATCCGTCCCCGCGCGACAGGTCGGCGATCGCGAACAGGTGTCTCTGCGCCCTGATGTAGATGCGCCCGTTCGCGATCGCCGGCGACGACAGCACCGGCTCGTCGACCGAGTTGGTGCGGACGATCTGGTGCTCGGGGCCAGCCTTCAGCATGTACGTGTCGCCCTCCTCGCTCGTCATCGCGACGAACCCCGCGAAGGCCACAGGGGACGCCATGAAGCGGGCCGGCACGGGGACGCGTCCGCCCTCATACGCGATCGCGCCGGTCCTCGGGTCGAGGCACGTGACGATCCCGTTGTCGGTGAGGAGGTACAGGTAGTCGCCGTAGAGAATGTTGGAGAGCACGTAGCCGGTCCCCTTCAGGTACTCCCAGGCGATGCGCTGGTCGTCGGGGACCTTGCCAGGCCGGATGGCGAGCACGCGCTTGGCCGGGAACCCCGCGGTCACGATGACCAGCCCATGTCCCGCGAGCGGCGTGTGGATCGCGTTGCTCTCGACACCCCGGGTCTGCCACAGCTCCGCACCCGTCGCGGGGTCGTACGCGATGATGCGCTCGTTGCCGTTCGTCACGAGCTCGGTCCGGCCGTCGACCTCCACCAGCAGCGGCGTGCTCCAGCTGATTTCGATGTTCCGCCGCGCCTTCCAGACCTCGCGGCCTGTCTTCTTGTCGTAGGCGACGATGGCGGAGTTCTCGCCGAGATCCTCGTCGCGCTGAATGATGACGAGGTCCTGGAACAGGACGGGGGAAGTGCCCGTCCCGAGGCCCAGGGTGGGAAACTTCTCGACGACCTTCCAGACGAGCGTGCCGGAGAAGTCGTACGCATACAGCCCCTCGGGGCCGAAGTACGCGTAGACCATCGTGCCGTCGGTGACCGGCGTCGGCCCGGCAAAGCTGCTGCGCCTGTGCCGCGCGTCGAAGACCGGCCCCTCGTAGGGCGTTCGTTCCCACAGGATGCGGCCGGACTGCGCATCGAGCGCGAGCAGCCTGAACGAGTGCTTCAGGTCGGCCGCGACGCTGTCGGGGTGCACCCATTCCTTGCCTTCCATCATGTGGGTCACGGCCTTCTGGCCGGGGATCGCCGCGCCCTCGACCACGCCGGTCACGAAGATGCGGTCGCCCCATACGACGGGCGACGAATGTCCGCCGCCGGGCAGCTCGGTCTTCCACGCGATGTTGCGGTCGGGCCCCCATTCAACCGGGAGCCGTGTCTCGGACGAAATGCCCTGGCTGCCGGGCCCCCGCCACTGCGGCCAGTTCTCGGCTGCCGCGACGCGGACAGCTGAGCTGGCTGAGAAGAGCAGACACGCACAGATAACGGCACGGTGGAACGACATGGGTGACGGCTACTCCGGCAGTCGGGGTGAAACGATCGCGGGCCTGCGGACCGTAGACAGGATGATTATAGGTCGCCCCGTCGGCCGCGCCGCTTCGCAGTGACGAGCGGCGCACAGGCCGGATGGACCGATGCCAGGCGGGGATATCAAGCTCGTCGGAGGCCAGCCCGCGCGCGCGGGCGTCAAATGATGGGGTCCGTCTCCGACGCGGGCATCGGGCCGGTTGCGGGTTGTTCCCTGGCGTGATCCCAACCTATCCTGTAGGAATCTATGAGAGGCACTTCGACTTCACGTCTGGCTCTCCTCGTCGCCGCCGCGCTCATGCTGCCGGCGGCTGCGCTGCTCGACGGCGCCGACTGGCCCGAGTGGCGCGGCCCGGCGCGTACAGGGGTGTCCACCGAGACGGGACTTCCCGACTCCTGGACGCCGGCCGGCGAGAACCTGGCCTGGCGTGCCCCTTACGGCGGCCGCTCCGCGCCGGTCGTCGCCGGTGACCGGCTCTACCTGCAGGCGTCGACCGACCCCGGGCCCACGCAGCAGGAACGCATCATGTGCTTCCATGCCGACACCGGCAAGCTGCTGTGGGAGTACCGCTACAACGTGTTCACCAGCGACGTGCCCCCCCATCGGGTGGCCTGGTCGTCGCCTTTGGTCGACACGGCCACGGGCAACGTGATCGCGATCAGCGGCAACGGCCTGCTGATGACGCTCGCGCGCGACGGCAAGCTCCTCTGGGAGCGGTCGCTCGCCGAGGAGTTCGGCATGTGGACGACGCACGGCGGCCGGATGTCGTCGCCGATCCTCGACGGCAATCAGATCGTCGTGAGCGGGCTGACGTTCAGCTGGGGCCAGCACGCGGGCGGCGCCCACCGGTACCTGTCCTTCGACAAGACCACCGGGCGGACGAACTGGATCAGCGCGCCTGAAGGACGGCCGACCGACACCATCTACGCGAACCCGTTCGTCGCGGACGTCAACGGCGTGCGGACCATGTTCTCGGGCGGCAGCGACGGCGCCATGCACGCGCTGAAGATCGCGACCGGGCAGAAGATCTGGAGCTGGCCGGTCAGCAAGCGCGGGCTGAACACGGCGGCGCTGGTGGTCGGCCCGGACGTGATCGTCACGCACAGCGAGGAGAACGTGGCCTCCAGCGAGATGGGCATGGTCGCCGCGATGCCGGCCGACAAGCGCGGCGATCTGACCGACAAGGACGCGCGCTGGATCGTTCGGGGCGTGCAGGCGGGCTACGGCTCGCCCGTCAGCGACGGCGAACGACTCTACGTCGTCGACAACGGCGGGATTCTGTTCGCGTTCGACGTGAAGACGGGCCGGCAGCTCTGGACTGAGAACCTGGGCACGATCCAGAAGTCCTCGCCGGTGCTCGCGGACGGCAAGCTCTACGTCGGGACGGAGAACGGCCGGTTCTACATCATCCGCCCGCATGCCGACCGCGCCGAGATCCTGGACCAGGACTGGCTCGGCAGCGAAGCGTCACCCGAGCCAATCATCGCTGCCCCCGCCGTGGCGCGAGGCCGCATCTATGTGGCCTCGATGAACGCGATTTACGCGATTGGCCCGAAGATGGCGCCCGCCGGCACCCCGGCGACGGCGCCGGCGCGCTCGGCCGGCACCAACGGCGGAGCGGCCGGGCCTGCCACGACGCTGCTCGTCAACCCGACCGAGCTGATTCTGAAGCCTGGAGAATCCGTCGCGCTCACGGCGCGAGCGTTCGACGACAAGGGCCAGGAGCTGGCGAACGCCGGCGAGGCCACGTGGACGCTGGAGAATCTGAAGGGCACGGTCGCCAACGGCCGGTTCACCGCCGACGCGGCGCCGGTGGCTCAGGCGGGCCTCGTCAAGGCCACCGTCGGCTCGCTGACCGGCGAGGCGCGCATCCGCGTGATCCCCGGCCTCCCCTGGACGTTCGACTTCGAGGACGGCCGCGACGTACCGCCGCCCCACTGGGCCAACGCCACCGGCAAGTTCGCCGTGCGGGACCTCGACGGCAGCAAGGTCCTGGTGAAGCTGGCGGAGAACCCGTTCGCGTTCGCCAAGCGGTGCCGGCCGTTCTTCGGCGGGCCCGAGTACAGCGACTACACCATCGAGGCGGACGTCCGGTCGATGCAGCGCCGCCGTCAGATGGGGGACGTCGGGATCGTGGCGCAGCGATACGAGCTGGTGCTGTTCGGCAACCACGAGCGGCTGGAGCTGCAGCCGTGGCAGCCGGAGACGAGCCGCACCGTCCGCGCCGATTACAAGTGGAATCCCGACACGTGGTACACGATGAAGCTCGAGGTCCAGAACATGGGCGGGGGCAAGGTGCGGGCGCGCGGCAAGGTGTGGCCCAGGGGCGAGGCCGAGCCGGCGGCCTGGACGGTCGAGCGCGTCGATCCCGTCGGGAGCCTGAAGGGAAGCCCCGGCCTCTACGCCGATGCGATGAACTCGTCGCCGACCGGCGGGTCGGAGATGTATTACGACAACATCAAGGTCTATCCGAACAAGAAATAGCCGATGGCGCTTGGACCCGGACCACGGATGACGGCGGCGATCGCGAGTTGATGACACCATGACTACGACGACGAAGGCACTGACGGCTGGCTTGCTGGTAACAGCCTGTTCCCTGGCGCTCCTCGCCAGGTCCGAGCCGAACGGCACGGACTGGCCGATGTGGGGCGGCACGGCGGACCGCAACATGGTCTCGGGCATGAAGGGTCTGCCTACGACGTGGGACGTGAAGACGAAAAAGAACGTGAAGTGGGTAGTCGAGGTCGGCTCCCAGACCTACGGGAACCCCGTCATCTCGAACGGCGTGGTGCTGGTGGGCACGAACAACGAGGCCATGAAGGACCCGGCCGTCAAGGGGGACAAGGGCATCCTGATGGCCTTCCGGGAGTCGGACGGCCAGTTCCTCTGGCAGTCCGTGCACGACAAGCTGGCCTCCGGGCGCGCGAACGACTGGCCGTTCCAGGGGGTCTGCTCCTCCCCGCTGGTCGAGAACGAGATCGTCTACTACGTCTCCAACCGCGGCGAGGTGATGGCGGTCGACCTGCACGGCTTCCGCGACGGCGGCGAGAACGACGGTCCCTTCAAGGAGGAGAAGCAGACGCGCGAGACCGACGTCGACATCCTCTGGCGCTACGACATGATGGAGGAACTGGGCGTCTCGCAGCACAACATGGCGAACTCGTCGCCCGTCGCGTTCGAGAACCTGATCTACGTCAGCACGTCGAACGGACAGGACGAGAGCCACGTGAACGTGCCGTCGCCAAAGGCGCCGGCCATCATCGCCCTCGACAAGACGACGGGGAAGCTGGTGTGGGAGGACGCGTCGCCGGGCGAGAACATCCTGCACGGCCAGTGGTCCTCGCCGGCGGTCGGACGCATCGGCGACACCATGCAGGTCGTGATCGGCCAAGGGGATGGCTACGTGCGGGGATTCGAGGCGAAGACGGGCGAGAAGCTGTGGGAGTTCGATCTCAACCCGAAGGACTCGGTGTGGCCCAAGACGCGCAACGAGGTGATCAGCACGCCCATCATCCTCGACAACGTCGTCTACATCGCCAACGGACAGGATCCGGAGCACGGCGAGGGCGTCGGCCACCTGTATGCGATCGACGCCACGAAGCGCGGCGACATCACCGAGAGTGGCCGGATCTGGCACTACGGCGACATCCGGCGCTCGATCTCGACGGGCGCGCTCTACAACGGCATCCTGTTCTATTCCGACTTCAGCGGGTTCCTGCACGCCCTGGACGCGAAGACCGGCAAGCCGTTCTGGAAGCACGACATGTTCGCGGCGATCTGGGGCTCGCCGATGGTCATCGACGGGAAGGTCTACCTCGGCGACGAGGACGGCGACATCGCAGTGCTGCAGGCGGACCGCACGATGAAGCTCATCGCCGAGAACAACATGGGCAGCTCGGTGTACTCGACGCCGGTTCCCGCCAACGGCGCGCTGTTCATCGTCAACCGCAACCAGCTGTTCGCCCTCGCCGACGCCGGCGCGCCGACAGCGAGTCGGTAACATTGCCGATTGCGGATTGCGGATTGCCGATTGAAGTGACGAATTGCGGGATTGGCGATTGATGATTGCGGGAGTGATTGACTGACGATTGGCGGCCGCGGATTCTCCAGTTGCGAATCGAATTGCGCAATCTCGAACTCAGCAATTCTGAAATCGTGCCAATCCCGAAATCACGCAATCCCGAAATCACGCAATCCCTGAATCGGCAATCGCGCAATCCACAATTGGATAAATCCACAATCGCGCAGTCCGCAATCCGCAATCGGATAAATCCACAATCGCGCAGTCCGCAATTCGCAATCGGCAATCCGCCAATCCCAAAATGCAATCGGCATTCGGCAATCGGCAATCGGCAATATCAAGGATGCTCCGAACCTCCGGCGTGAGTTGCCTTTTCGGTTCCTTCGCGGTCGTCGCGCTCACGGCCCAGGCGCCGGCGGGCCCGGCGCCGGCCGACCGGTGGACGCAGTTCCGGGGAACGGCGGCGCTGACTGGCCGGTCGGAGGCGCAGCTGCCGGGGACGCTGAAACCGATCTGGACGTACGAGGCCGGCGACGCGATCGAGTCTTCGGCCGCGATCGCCGACGGGGTCGTGTACGTCGGGTCGGCCAACGGGGAGCTGCACGCGGTCAACCTGGCGGACGGCTCGCTGAAGTGGAAGTACCAGGCCTCGGCGGACGGCATCGGAGAGTCCTCGCCGGCCGTGAGCGGCGGCGTCGTCCTCGTGGGCGATCTGGCGGGCGTCCTGCACGCCGTCGACGCGGCGTCCGGCAGGCCGGTCTGGACGTTCAAGACCGGAACGGAGATCAAGTCCTCGCCGGTGGTCGCGGGCGATCGTGTGCTCGTCGGCTCGTACGATTCACACCTCTACGCGGTCGGCCTGAAGGACGGAAAGCTGATCTGGAAGGCCCAGACGGAAGGGTACGTGCACGCGACGCCCGCCGTGGTCGATGGCATCGCGTACGTGGCCGGGTGCGACGAAATCCTGCGCGGGATTCGAATCAGCGATGGCAAGGAGGTCTTCGCGACTTCCTCGGGCTCCTACACCATCGCGTCCCCGGCGATCGAGGGTGGGCGCGCGTATTACGGGACGTATGACAACGTCGTGATCAGCGTGGATCTGAAGTCGGGGAAGACCGTCTGGACGTACAAGCATCCGGATCGCAGCTTCCCGTACTACTCGTCCGCCGCCCTGACCCCCGATCGCGTCATCGTCGGTGGCCGCGACAGGATGATCCACGCCATCGATCGCAAGTCGGGCAAGGGGCTCTGGACGTTCGCGACTCGCGCGCGGGTCGACTCCTCGCCGGTCGTGGCCGGAGGCCGGGTGTATGTCGGCGGCAACGACGGTCTGCTCTACGTGCTCGACGCGGCGACCGGCGAGCGCGTCTTCCAGTTCGAAGCCGGCGGGCCTCTGTCGGCATCGCCCGCCGTCGCCGCCGGCAGGCTCGTGATCGGCTCCCAGGACGGCAGGCTGTTCTGCCTGGGGTGACGAACGGCCGGCGGACCCGACGACGGTGGAGCGGACTGCCCCGCCCCGCCGTCGCGCTCCGAGCCGTGTTAGTGAGTCCCTGGCACGGGCCGCAGGAACTTCTGAAATACCCAGTGGCCCACGCGCGTGCCCTGCTCCCGGCCGTCCTCGTCCGCGAAGCGCCAGTGAATACCCTGCCAGACGCGCACGTCCACGATCTCGTCAGCGGCCTGTGAAAACCGATGGTACTGGCGCGGGTTGGTCATCAGCCCGGTCGCCGTGCTCGAGACCGAGAATTCGAACTGGTCCGTTCCGAAGAACAGCTCGAGAATCGTGGTGAACACGCCGCCAACGTTGTTCGCTCCCGAACTGTGATCCGGATAGGGGGGCGTCTGAAGGAACGGCTTCCAGTCCGGATCGCCGACCGTCCTCGGGTTGCCGTCGCTGTCTCCCAGTCGAATCGCCGTTTCCGGCCGCCAGAAGTTGTACTGGTACTTCGTCTCGTACACGGTGATCTGGCTGTCGGCTGCGGCCAGGGCCGCCAGAGCGAAGAGCCTGGCGCTGTCACCGACATCGTGGAGGTGCGCGTCGGCGATGCCGCGGAGCGCACCGTACCACTGCCCGGGGAAGTTGCCCCAGAAGCGGGCCAGGTCGGTCTGCTCGGCTGTTCGGTCGCTGTTCATCAGCGAACCCATACGTTTGACTTCGTCGTAGTCGCGCCAGTAGTGCTGGCTCTTCAAAGGAGGCGCCGGCTCGGGGCGAAACTGCCGCGGATCGCGAAGCGTGAACGGCTTGGTCCGCCCTACGTAGATGTTCGCTCCCGCGACGGTGCCGTCGGTAGGCCGCCACTGCCCCGGCTCGGTCCCCCCGGTGAAAGGGTCGAGCTCTGTCAGGAACGCCGGCCGATACAGCGGCAGCATGGCCTGGGCAGCCTCATTCCCGGCGATGAGACCGGGGTCTCCGGCGTAGGTCACGGCGGGATCCGGTACCCCGGTCAGGCAGGCGTGCCCGGCGCCATAGAGACCCACGAGCACGCCATACACGGCGGCCGCGACTGCGGCATCGGGCGAACCGAGCCCAAGACGATCAGGGTTCTGATAGTGATAGGCCTCGAACCTGCCCTGGATTGCCTGCACCGCGTCGTGAGCGGCGGCCTGGGCCAGGGCAATGTCGAGAAGGCCGGTCGGACCGCCGCGGCCGGGCGGAATCGGCGGCATGGCTACCGGGTTGCCCCCAACGCACAGCATGGTCCGCGCATTCCAGTCGGTTACGACGTCCGCGTGAGCCGCTGGCGCCAGCGATAGACAGAGCATCGTGACGAGCGCCACCGGCCGGTATGGTAAGTACATGTCTTCCCTCCCGCTCATGCCTGTGCGACTACTTAGATGAATTGCGACTCCGTATGTGAATAACGTCGGTTCGGCATATTGCGGACACGCTCCGCGACTCGCATGCACTCGCGCCAAGTCCTTTGCTTTCTGATTGAAGCGACTCCTGCTAGGGTGGAGTATTCGAGCCGAGCCAGTCGACGCCAACGGTGGCGAGCAGCCCCCGGAGAGGAGGCGAGGGAAATGACTATCGCGCGGCCGTCGCGTGCGTCCCAGTGAGGTTCTCGAAGTTCGTCCGGAAGAGCGTCCGCACGTCGCGTTCGATAGCCGCGCGCGTCACCGGGCGGCCGTCCTCCGCCAGCAGGCGGTAGGCCCCTGCCAGGATGGGCCCGATGGTCCGCCGCGTGTTCCGCCACTTATAGATGAGCTGTTCGAGAATGCGGGCGTCGGAATGCTGCGGGATGAAGCTGGTCCCGAGCATCTCGAGCCGCTCGCGCGTGATCTCCTCGACGATGGACGGGTTGTTGAGGAACCACCAGCAGCCGAAGGGCACCAGGTTGCCGAACTTCCTGGCATAGACGCACAGCTCGTGCTGGTTCTCGCGGCTCAGCACGCTGACCAGGAAGCGGTTGTCGGGAAAGTCGGCGCACAGCCTCCCGACTGCGCCCAGATCGGCCATCCCTGATGCATCACCAGCCAGCCTCAACCTCGGGTTCACCTGACGGCGGACGCCGATCATCAGCGCCATCGGGATTCGCAACTCGCGGCACGCCGGCAGGACGGCGTCGCGCAGGAGACGGGTCCGGATGTCGTCGACCGGATAGTCGAACGTGTCGGGCAGCGAGACGGCCATGTATGCCGGTTGCACGCGCGTGGCCCACTCCGAGAGGAACCGCCGGATCGCCGAAGTGGTGCCGCCGCCAGCGTCGGCTGCCACGTCGAAGCCCGCCGCCGTGAGAGGCGCACGGTGCGCGTCCCAGTCGTTGAGGATCCGATCCAGCCGCAGCGCCGCATGGAACCCCGCCATCGGTGCGATGCCGGCCTCCCACACCGCACGCTCGTCCGGATCCAGCGGATCGTTGGTCATGACCACGTCGCTGACGCCGGCCAGCTGCAGGACGCGGCGGACGTGGTCCGCGGGAGGCTGAGCCCTGAAGTAGTCGCGCAGCTCCGCGAGCGGCGCCCGGGAATCCAGGCCCAGGGCGTCCAGCACAGCCACGACGCCCCGCGCCGCCTCCGAAAGCGGCGTGCGTTCGACGAACAGCGTCTGCCAGATCACATCCGCCCGCGCGCGAACGTCGAGCCCCCAGTACGCGTCCGGCGTCACACGCGCGAACCTGAACAGCTCAGCCTCGAGATAGTGGTACGTGAGCAGTTCGTCGATGCCTGAGGACGCCAGGGCGCCGAACCCGGGCGGAAAGAGATGGGTGTGGATGTCGATGAGCGGCGTGGCCTGCAGGATCTCGGCGACGACACGATCGAGATCCCCTGGCGCGATGGCCGGTGACGATCCGGCCGCGGATCGGACGTCTGGCATCGGCCCGGTCATCCGCGGCGACTATATGCCCTGGCGCGCTGCACGATCAAGCGAACGCTGTGCGCCGCGGTTTGAATCGCAAGGACCACGCCTACTCCGCGCGCAGCACGTTCACCGGGTCGAGCCGTGAGGCGCGGTACGCGGGCACCAGAGTAGCGAGCAGCGCAACGACCGCGAGCGTGGCCGCGACGGCACCAAGCGTGAGCGGATCCGATGCGCTCACGCCAAAGACGAGCGACTCCATGACCTCCGCCGACGCCAGCGCGGCGATGGTTCCGGCCGCGATGCCGGCGAGCGCGGGCGACATGCCCTCGACGATCACCAGACGAAGGACGTCGGATGTGCGGGCGCCAAGCGCTGCTCTGATCCCGATCTCGCGGCGGCGTCCGCGCACGATATATGAGAGCACGCTATGGATTCCGACTGCGGCGAGCAGGAGGGCCACCCCTGCAAAGACTCCGAGCACCAGCGCGCTGAAGCGTTGGGGTGTCAGTTTCCCGTCAAGCACCTCCACCATCGTCCGGATGTCTCCGACCGGCTGGTCCGGATCGATCGCGCGGATCGCTGCAACTGCGGGCTGTGCGAGTGTGGTGGGCGGCACTGATGTCCGTATGACGAACGTTGCCCTGCCATAAGGCGCGCGCGTGGAGAAGTACACCGTCGGTGTAGAGGGTTCGATGAGGTTCCGCTGTTTCACGTCGCCCACGATTCCGACCACCTGCCGGAAGACCGTCCTCGAGGAGGGCAGCGCGGCGCGGCGTCCGATCGGATCGTCCGCTCCCCAATACAGCTTTGCGGCGTCCTGGCTGACGAGCAGCACCTCGGCATCGCTGTCGACGACATCGCGCCCGTGCAGCACCGGAATCCCGATTGCGCGAAGGTAGCCAGGAGTGATCTGCCGGACCTGCACCGCCACCGGATTGCGCTGGGGCGGGTCTCCCTCGAGATGGAGAGTCTGCGAGGATCCATCGGAGAAGGGCAGGTCGTCGATCGTCCCCACGGCCTCGACGCCGGGAAGCGCCCGGATGCGCTGCAGCGCCGCGTCGAAGAATGACAAACGCCGCGCCGGGGACGGGTACCGAGCGTCCACGAGTCTCACGTGCATGGTCAGGACATCGTCTGGATCGAAGCCCGTGTCGCTGTACCTGAGAGCGAGCAGGCTCCGGATCATCACGCCAGCGGCCATCAACAACACCAGCGACAGCGCGACCTCGCACACGATCAGCAGGCGGCGCGTGCCGAGACCGATTGCGCCTGCGCTACGCCCAGCTTCCTTGAGCGCGTCGTTGAGGTCTGACCGGCCTGCGCGCAAGGCCGGCAGCGTCCCGGCGAACACGCCGGTGAGTGCCGACACCACCACAGCGAACAGCAGGACGCGTCCATCGATCGAGATTTCCTCCGCCCTCGGAACCTGGCCGGCGAGCAGCGTCGAGGCTGAGGTGAGTGTCCCGAATGTGAGCAGAAGCCCGAGCGCGCCACCAGCGCCCGCGAGCAGCAGGGCTTCGGTCAGCAGCTGCTGAAAGACGCGTCGACGTCCGGCGCCAAGCGCCGAGCGGATCGCGATCTCCTTGCGCCGGCTCAGGGCGCGAGTGAGCAGCAGGTTACCGACGTTGGCGCAGGCGATGAGCAGGACCAATCCGACGGCGCCGAGCAGCATGAGGAGCATCGTGCGGCTATCGCCGACGATTTCGTCCTGCATCGGGATGACCACGGCTCCCCACCCACCGTCTGATTCCGGGAACTCACGCGCAAGGCGCGCGGAGATCGCGTCCATCTCGGCTTGCGCCTGGGCTGCGTCGACATCTCTCTTCAAACGTGCGACACCGTACCGATTGTGATTCCCACGCGCGGCGCGCTGCTCGTCGGTGAGTGCGAGCGGGATCCAGACGTCGCTCGCCATCCCGCTCCATGACGCGACCGAAGCAGTGGCGGGCATGACACCGACGATGGTGTACGCCTCGTCGCTGAGCTTCACGGTGCGCCCGATCACGTCCGGGCTTCCACCGAATTCGGTTCTCCAGAACCGCTCGCTCAGGACGACCACGTGCCTGCCGCCTGGCGAGTCCTCCTCGTGCCGAAAGACCCGTCCAACCGCCGGCCGGACTCTGAGAATCTCGAAAAACCCCGCGCTGACTGCTGTCGCACGCACTGTTCGCGCGGTGCCGGTCCCAGTGAGCGCGAGCTCCCTGAAGCCGCAGCATTGATACATCGCCATGCCCTCGAACGACTGCGCATCCCGCTGCCAGCCGTAGAACTTGCCTGGCGAGAGCTCGAAGAGTCGGCCACCCGGCGTACGGGTGAAGATGCGCACCAGGCGTTCCGGCTCCTCGAAAGGTAATGGCCTCAGCAGGACCGCGTTTACGAGGCTGAAGATCGTGGTGTTCGCGCCGATGCCAAGCGCCAGGACGCTGACGACCGCAGCGGCGAACGAGGGCGTCCGGCACATCAGCCGGAACGCATAATGAAGATCGGCAAACAAGGTACGCATCCTCGAGTCTCGCTGTGACGATCCCGCTGGCACTGGACTGGGCCGGGCGGGTCACGCGCCACGAGGCCACGCTGGCGCAGCGCCGCGACACCCGCGGATCGCAGCGCGTAGCCCGTCAAGTGCTTGGATGAACGGCGGTGGGTCCAGGGTTTACTCGCCTGCACCTCGCCTGTTGCCTCTTCCCCTACGGTGTTCGGGAGATGACTGCTAGGGGTTTCTGAGCGCTTCGATCGGGCTGACGCGCGTCGCCCGCCGGGCGGGAAGATAGGCCGCGAGCATCCCGGTCGACGCGAGGAGCGCGGCCACCGACGCCAGGGCCACCGGATCCGCCGGCGTGACCTCGTGCAGCAGGCCCGTGAGTACGCGGGCCAGCGAGGCCGCCGCGACGAATCCGGCACCGAGGCCGGCGGCCACGACGAACAGGCCATCCCGCAGCATCAATCGGAGCACCTGCCGCCTGGTGGCGCCAAGCGCGAGGCGGACGCCGATCTCGCGAGTCCGGTAGCCGGCGGCGTGGGCCATCACCCCGTAGATGCCGATGGCGGCGAGCGCCAGCGCCACGGCCCCGAATGCCGCGAGCACGGTCGCGCTGAATCGCGGGCCGGCCACGAGCCCGGCGACTTCGTCGGCGAGGAACCGGACGTTGAACGGCGGCATCTCCGGATCCATGTCCAGCACCAGCGCCCGCAGCGCCGACAAGGTCGAGCGCGGGTCCCGGCCCCGCGCCACGACGGTGACCGTGGCAAACCAGCGGAAGGTGCCCTGGTCCTGTCGAACCGGCAGATAGGCGTCTCCAGCGGTGCCCGCCCACACCGCCGCCGGACGGACGTCGCCGACCACGCCGACGACCCGCCGGGTGCCGGAATGCGAGTAGAGCAGCCGTCCCAGGGGATCGCTATCGGGGAAGTGCAGCCGGGCGAGCCGCTGCGAGATGAGCATCACCGGCTCGGCGCCGGAGCCGTCCGCGCGGGTGAAGTACCGGCCGGACAGCAGCGGCACCCCCATCGCTTCGAAAAATCCTTCGCTGATCGTGCGCACGCCCGAAACCGGCGTGGTCATCGGATCGAACGAGTCGGAGAGTCCCGTGGCGTTGTAGTCGAACCGACCCGTGGGCTGGCGGTTCGGCATCGCCGTCGCGAGACCAGCGGCGTCGAGGTCGGGCATCGCCGCCAGCCTGTCGAGCAGCCGCTCGTGGAAGTCGACGCGGGCAGCCGGAGTCGGATACCGCGAGGCCGGCAGGTTGATCTGCATGGCGAGCGCGCTTCCAGGCTCGAAGCCCTGGTCCACGAGCAGCGCCCGCACGAACGAGCGCAGCAGCAGGCCAGCTCCGACGAGCAGCACCATCGTCAGCGCCAGCTCTCCCGCGGCCAGCACGTAGAGCCGGCGACGGACGCCCGGCGGCTCGCCCGTCGCGCGTCCCAGCGCGCCGGCGGGATCGGTGGCGGCGGCACGCGCCGCCGAGAGCATGCCGAAGACGAGCGTCGTCAGGCCCGTCATCAGCGCGGCAAAGGCGACGACCCTCGTGTCGATGGCGGCGTGGTCCAGCCGCGGCATGTCGGCGGGCGCAAGCTGCAGCAGGGTGGAGAGGATCAGCCACGAGAACGCCAGCCCGGCGGCCCCGCCAGCCACCCCCAGTACGGCGCCCTCCACGAACAGCTGGCGGACGAGGCGCGAGCGGCCCGCGCCGAGCGCGGCCCGGATCGAGAACTCCCGCTCCCGCGCTGCGCCGCGCGTGAGCAGCAGGAGCGCGATGTTCGTGGTGGCAATGACGAACACGAGGCCCACCGCACCGAGCAGGACCCAGAGCAGCCGGCGCACGTGGCCGACCATGAGGTCCTGCATCGTACGCACGACGAGCACGCTGCCCTCCCGCAGGAATCCCGAGGCCGCGAGTCGCCGCGTCCCATCCTCGGTCACGGCGGCCAGCGTGGCATCGGGCCGCATCCGCGCCACCGCCGGCAGCAGCATCCCGCGGCTGCCCCCTGCCTCGAGCAGCATGGGCACCCAGAAGGCCGCCTCGCCGTTCGGGAACCCGAACTCTGGCGGCATGACGCCGGCCACGCGGTAGGGTTCGCCGTCGAGCGTCACGGTGCTTCCGACGACCGCCGGGCTGGCGGCGAAGAATCGTCGCCACATTCCGTGGCTGAGGACGATCTGCCGCGGATCGCGCGCGAACGGGGCGCCGAGCGCGGGCTGGACGCCGAGTACTTCGAAGAGGTTGGGCGTGCCGGCAATTCCCGACAGCCTGTACGGACCGTCAGGGGTCGAGAGCGTCAGCGCACGGTCGTTGAAGAGGGCGAGTGACGCCAGCGTGCTGCCGGCGGCGCTCCACTCGAGTGCAGTTTCGGCGGGCAGCGCGTCGAACGCGAGCGGCGTCCGCCCGCCCTGCACTTCGATTCGGAACTGGATCAACCGATCGGGCTGCGGGTACGGCAGAGGCCGGAGCAGGACGGCATTGACCACGGAAAAAATGGCTGCCGGACCACCCACACCGATCGCGAGGGTGGCCAGGGCGACGGCGGCGAAGCCGGGGCGCCGCGCCAGGAACCGTACGGCGAGGGCGGCCTCGCGTCCACACTCAGGCAGTGACAGCAGGCGCATGCGGCCATGATGCCGAAACGCTTTGGGCAGAGTCACCAGGAATCTCGTCACGCCGTCCGTCCCGGGCCGATCTACTCCGCGCGGAGCGCCTGGACCGGATTCACCGTCGTGGCGCGCCAGGCCGGACCGAGGCACGCAACGCTGCCCGCGATCAGGAATGCCGTGCCGACGAGCGCGAAGGTCAATGGATCGGTCGGCGCGGTCCGATAGAGGTAGGCCTGCAGCACACGCGCGAGCACGAGCGCGGCGCCGAACCCCGCGACGAGGCCGAGCGCGACCATCGCCAGGCCCTGGCCTATCACCAGGCGGAGGACCTGCTCGCGCGTGGCGCCGAGCGCCATGCGCACGCCGAACTCACGCGTCCGGTGCGAGACCGACGTCGCAATTACGCCGGCGATCCCCGCGATGGTCACGAGCAGCGCGAGTCCTGCGAAGACCGTCAGGAGCATGGCGGTCAGCCGCGGTGTGGCCAGGTGCGTCTCGCGAATCTCGTCCAGCGTGCGGACGTTCTCGATGGGCAGGTCGGGATCGACGCCGTGCACGGCGGCGCGGACGGCCGCGGCCGCGCCGGCCGGATCCCCCACCGTGCGCAGCAGCAGCCGCCCGGCGAGGCCGCCGGTCTGCCGGAGCGGCCTGTAGATCTGGGCCACGGCGTCGCGATCCAGTCCGTACGTCTTCGTGTCGCCCACGATTCCGACGATCGTCACCCAGTTCTGGCCGTTGTCGAACGACACCTTCGAGCCGACGGGGTCGCGGCCATCCCACTGGGGGATCATGGCCTCGTTGATCAGCGCCACGGGCAGCGTCGTGTCGTGATCGAGCTCGGTGAACGCGCGTCCGGCGCGGAGCGGGATCCCGAGCGTTTCGAAGTAGCGCGTGCTTGCCACGCGAACGTCCACCATGGGCCGCTGCTCGGGCGTCTCGTAGGTCCGTCCCTCGATCTGGAAGCGCGTCTGTCCGGGCTGGAGTCCCGCGAGGGGCACGGCGTTGGTCACCGCCGCCGACATCACGCCGGGCGCTCCTTCGAGACGCTCCAGGATGGAGACGTACAGGCGGCGGAGCGAGGCGGCGTCGGGGTACTTCGAGAAGTTGCCGAAGATCTCCGCCGACAGCACACGATCCGCGTTGAACCCCGGGTCCACGCGCTGCAGCCGGTAGAAGCTCGAGAGGAGCAGCCCCGCGCCGACGAGCAGCACGACGGACGCGGCGACCTGCGCCACGATCAGCGTGCCCTGCACGCGCCGGCGACCGCCGCCGTCATCCGCGCCCCTGCCGCCTGACTTCAATGCCGTGATCGGATTCACCCGCGAGGCCAGCGCGGGCACGGTGCCGAAGACGAGTCCCGTGCCGAACGCGACCAGCAGCGTGAACGCCAGCACGCGGGGATCGAGATCGATCTCTCCGGTGCGAACGGTAAAGCGCCCCACGAAGGTCGTCAGCATGTCGAGCGTGAGCCAGGCGAAGACCATGCCGAAGGCGCCGCCGGCGAGCGAGAGGAGCGTGCTCTCGGTCAGCAGCTGGCGGACGAGGCGCCCGCGCCCGGCTCCGAGCGCCGTGCGCATCGCGAGCTCCCGATCCCGCCGGAGCGTGCGGGCCAGCGTCAGGTTCGCGACGTTGGCGCATGCGATCAGCAGCACGACACCCGTGGTGCCGAGCAGGATGAGGAGCATCGCCCGGGCGTCCGCGGTGAGCTGCTGGAGGATGCTGGCCGTGCGGGCCTGGAAGCCGGCGTTGCCGCGGTATGACTGTGGATGCTCCTGGCGGAAGCGCTCGGCCAGCGTGGCGACTTCGGCGGCGGCACGCTCCGGCGCCGCGCCAGGCTTCAGCAGGCCGAACACCTGCAGCGCGGCGAATGCGCGGCGGTTCTCGTCGATCTGGCGCTCCGCCGCGGCGCGGAAGGGACAGGCCGACGTGGGCATGTAGACGTCGACCTCGTTGGGGTAGTGCGGCACGGCCGGCAGCACGCCCACGACGGTGTGCGGACGATCGTTCATCTCGAAGACGTGACCGACGATAGTCGGGTCGGCGCCGAACCGGGCGCGCCAGTAGGCGTGCCCGAGTACCAGCACGGCCTCCGCCCCGTGGTCGTCGTCGGTCTCGACGAAGGTGCGCCCGAGAATCGGCCGGATGCCCAGGACATCGAAGAAGTTCGGGGAGACGACGCCCGTGGCGACCCGATCCGGCTCACCGCGCCGCAGCAGGTCGAAGCTCATCTGGTGGAATTCGACCAGCCCCTCGAAGCTCGCGAGTTGTGCGCGATAGTCGTAGAGCTCCCGGATCGAGACGCCGACGTTCTGCTGGTTCGCCTGCGGGGCCGACTGGCGGATGAGGACGAGCCGGTCGCCGTTGTCGTAGGGCAGCGGCTTCAGGAGAACGCCGTTGATGACGCTGAAGATGGCCGTGTTGGCGCCGATGCCGAGGCCGAGCGTCAGAATCGCCAGCAACGCGAAGCCCGGGCTCGCGGCCAAAGTCCTTGCGCCGTAACGTACGTCCTGGACGAGCGATTCGGCCCAGGGGGTCCGAGATCCGGAGTCCTTCCGTCTCATGATTCAGCCTCGGAATGCGATGGCGTCGCGCGGATGGCAGGGCCCCTGCCCACTTGTCGACAGTCTACAAGGAGTCTCCTGTCGATTGTCAAGGGGATTCGGCCGGTGCTCCATGGCAACGATCCGCGGGCGCCGCGCCGATGCGGAGTACCATCGTCTCCGGAAGCGCCGCGAGCGGCTCCGGCAGCTCACGAGCCGTTCCACTGGACGCCGACCGCCATGAACATCCGACGCGCGACAGCCGCCGATCGCGGCGTGCTCTTCGACATCTGGCTGGCTGCGGTCCGCGCCACGCACAGCTTCCTGAAAGAGGAGGACCTTCAGTTCTTCATTCCCCTCGCGCGTGACTATCTCGCGTCCTCCGACACGGAGTTCTGGGCCCTCTGCACCGATAGCGGCACGGTCATCGGGTTCATGGGGCTGGCGGGGCGCAGGATGGAGTCGCTGTTCCTCGCTCCGGCCTTTCACGGGCAGGGTGGCGGGCGTCAGCTCGTGGAGCATGCGCGCGCGCTGCGCGGCGAGCTGACGGTGGACGTCAACGAGCAGAACACCGCCGCGCGCGGCTTCTACGAGCGCTGCGGGTTCGTCGTCGAGGGCCGATCGGAGCTCGACGAAACGGGCCGCCCGTATCCGCTGCTGCACATGCGGCTGTCCCGATCGGACGCGTCGTCGTGATGCAGGTGTCAGCGGCGACGCTGACGGTAGCGGGTGCGGGCGAGGCCGGCGAGGCCGAGGCCGAGGAGCGCGAGCGTCGAGGGTTCGGGGATGGGGGTCACGTCTGGCACGAGCGGGACCGAGGGCATTACGAGGATGTTGCCCGGGTTCTGGTCCGTGGGAAAGGTTGGATCGAACAATGAGTTGAGCAGAATCACGTCAGCGAGACTGATCGAGTCCAGCCCAAGCCCGACTGCAATGACGGTGAACGTCGCGAGCAGTCCGGTGGTGTTCTGACCCGATGCCTGTTGGCTCAGAGTGCTGAACGTCAACAGCTCGCCCGGCTCGAGAAGAATGGAATCGAAAGAGCTGCCGACGAGGGCGTCACCCTGCGTCACCGACTGAACGCTGACGAGAGAAGAGTTGAACAGCACGGTGAATTCGTAGGAATACAAATCCTCCGCATCGATCACAAAAACACTCAGATCGAAGAGATCATCGCCAACCGAGACGGAAGAGAACGTGATCGCGGCGGCCCGCGCCTCGGACGCCGACAGCATCATCATCAGACACGCAGCGACGAGCGCCCCAAGCGGCCGCATACTCCCTCCGGGATTGTCGTGGACACACCACGTCGAGTGGCGGGTGGCAGTGCCTAGCAAGAGGGCCGCCAGCCTGGAAACT
>DASPFV010000219.1:0-82590 GCA_035620975.1 Vicinamibacterales bacterium | reverse complement strand
GGCGGCAGCCCTGCTTTGGTGCTCATGGTTATGCGGAGTCACCCGGCTACGCGGCGACGCTCATTGTCCGCCGAATCTCACCGTCTGACTGCATCCCGCCAACCGAACTCCACATAATCGCGGACTCGACATAATGACGCTCTAGGAAGCAACCGGCGTGGACCATCACGGTGACCAGAAATCCGCGCTGGCGTTGAGTAAAGCCGAACCCGGCGAGGGCGTTCACGCGCCGTTCGCTCACGCTGTCGAGTGTCGGATTGCGCGGGTATTCGCACATCACAGGAAGTCCTCCATGATGCGCGGATGCGGCTGCGAGCGACCGCCGCCACCGCGTGACCCGACGACGTAGATCCGGAAGCCGGTCTTCCCGCGGCTGGCCGCATGAGCGCCTCGGTAGTGCGGCGTGAACAGCTCAATATCCTCGTGGTGCTCGCGGCCGTCGACCTCATACTCGATGCGGTAGTCCGGGAAGTGCACGTGGCCATCGAAGTACGGCAAGTCGTGCTCGCGTGCCCAGTCGCGGATCTCGGCTTCGCCGCGGTCGGGTCGTCCGTCGCTGTCTCTTCGGCCTCGATTGTGGTCCTGCAGGAAATCCTGGTACTCCCGCTTGAAGTCTTGCTCGAGGACGACGCGGCGGATCTCGAGATCCGGATGCTCATCTCGGAGCCGGGATTCCTCCTGGCAGAACGTCGCGTACAGATTCGCATCGTGGTCGATCTCGCGGGGCCGACTGACGCCAGCGTGGAAGGTTTGCTCCGCGCCGCCGTTGCGCTCCAGGGTGTGAGAGTGGAGCAGATCGCGTCCTTCTTTGCTGAGGGTCAGGCCGCGTTCGCGCCCGCCAAGATCGACGGTCTCGACAAGGCCCTCGTCGCGGAGGTGCCGCAGCGTATCGTGCTCGGTGTCGAGGTCCTGTTCTGGCACCACTCGGAACGTGCCGACGGCGGCCAGCGTGCGGCTGTCCTCGCCGTTCAGCTCGTAGACACAGTCGGGATCGACAACGAGCTCGCGTTCCTCGCCGCGCGGCAGGTCCACGTCCCGCATCAACGCGTCCCGCACGTCGTGATCGTCTCGGTCCCGCTCGCCGTAGACGCGGGGGCGGACGTCCCCGCGATCCCGG
The DNA here is from genome assembly GCA_035620975.1 of Vicinamibacterales bacterium. Lineage (GTDB taxonomy): Bacteria > Acidobacteriota > Vicinamibacteria > Vicinamibacterales > 2-12-FULL-66-21 > DASPFV01. Next base: position 81,473 of record DASPFV010000219.1, on the reverse strand, counting down.
TCCTTGTACTCGCGCGGATCGTTCCATCGAGCGTCAGGCATGGGCCTCCTCTACGCACAGCTCGCGCCGGTTGGGTTGTCCGTGAAGACGCCGTGGCAGTGTCTGCGAGGGCTGTTCAGGGAAGCGCCGTGACGCCGGGGCGCCGGGGCGTGTCGCCGCGGCGATTGGCGCGCGTGGTCGCGTGGAACCCTGCTCGCTGCCCTTGAGGCGATCGAGCGACGGGTGAGGTCCGCGTCGCGTTGGACGGCAGGACCAGCAGAGAACCAAATCTCCTGTCCCTCTTATACTCCCGTTAAATCCGCTTGGCAACCGACGAAGGTCAGAACTGCCAGCCCAGTTCCTTGAACATGCCGAGCAGAGGAACGCACTTCACGCCGACGCCGGCACACACGTCAGGGATCCTAGGCTTCTGGGGACTGCCGCTGGCGCGCTCCGCTGTGACGACGGTTAACCCCTGTACCCGAGCCAGCGCGATAACGAAGGGGTCGGCTACGGACCTGCTCCGACGCGTATTCACCAGCCCCGGAAACCGCGCGAGAATCTCGGTCGCGCTGGCCTGAATCTCATCTTCCAATTGCACGAACGTAACGTGCCGCTTGGCCCATGCGAAGACGTCGTCGTCCTGCCGTTCCAACTCGAGAAGAATATCCTGCACTGCCACAATGGTGCCGTCTGCGGCCGCGGCTTCCATCTGTTTCCAGAGTGACGGAAACACGTCGGGAGAGTAGTACCGCACCCAGCCGTCGAGCAGACCGCTCGTCTCCAGGCTATACGGCAACAACTTCTCCAATGTGTTTCGTCACGCAGGACGGCGAAGGAGATCGCGTTCGATCTCCGGCAGGTGCTTGACGCGGATCGACAGGAAGTCCGACACGTCGCTCGCCGTAATTCGCTCTCGATTGAACGCCTCAACTACGAGTTGAGTAAACAGGGGTCCTGCGCCGCTGATCTGAACTCGATGATGCGGCGCAAACCCTTCGGCTTGCTGAGCCGCACGCTGCGCGTACTCAGCGATGAACTGACGCCGCTTCTCCCGATAATGAGCCTGCGTAGCGAGGTTGAATGTGAGCAGGCGACGCAGAATCGTTTCTCTGCTCGCGTGGAATGTTCGTGCCAGTGCTCGCAGGACGTCATCCTGCCAGGTTGTGGGCCCTCGTTTCCCAGCCACGTGCTCCGAACGGAGTAGGACATCTCGCGGCACGATCGTCGCTCCGGCAACGTGGTTGCAGAAGATCTCGACGTCTTCGTGGTCGTTATCCGCTCCCTCATCGACATCGCAGACACCACCGCGATTCAAGAGGACGTGCGTGAATTCGTGGATGAGCGTAAAGATTCGCCCGTAGACGCTGTCTTTGATGTTGACGACGACGGCCGGCAGCGGTCGCTCGGCGATTGAGAATCCGCGCGCTTCATTAATCTCGACGTCGGTCGCTTGAAACGCCAGCGCTCCCGCTGACTCGATCCGCGTCCGCCACTCTCGAAACGCCTCGTACTGCTCCTGCCAGCGTCGCTGCTCTTCAAACCGGACATCCAGGAGTGCGCGAATCCTTCCGGCCACCGCTTCCGGATCGTCTCGAAGCGAGACGCTTAGATCAAAAGACGTTGGCTCGGTATCGAGCTGCTCGTAAAGATCCAGCGCGATCTCTCGGTGTTCGCGACACCGTCGGATCGCGAGCAGCAAATCCGGTGAACTGCGGGCAATGGTTTGGCCGTGGATGCCTCGAAAGTCGTGGACGGGTTCCTCAGGCGCCGGCGGCCGTGGGAGGTAGAAGGCCGCGAGCGGACGCCGATACAGTTGCGCGATCTTGCGCAACTGGGGTACCGAAGGCCGCGCCTCCCCTCGTTCCCATGCCTCCAGTCGATCGGCCGGGACCTTGAGCCGTTCGGCAGCTACACCAACAGAAAATCCCGCCGTTTCGCGGGCCCACACGAGGAGTTCCGGGTTGGCGCGCGCCTCGATGCGACTCGCCATGGCGCTTTCAGCTTACCCCGTCCGGCAACGAAGGCGGTGGCAAATCGACGTCGTTGAGACGAACGCGGCACCGCCCAAGCGGGACATCTCTGACGCATAATTTCTGACGTTGACGGATATAACGCCTGGCGTTATAGTTGCACGAAGGCCGTTCGCTTCACAATGCCTCTACAGGGTAATCCTGACGACCTGCTACCGTTGCCTGTCGCAACGTTTCACATCCTCGTCGCTGTCGCCGACCAAGACCGCCATGGCTACGCGATCATGCAGGATGTCGCAGCGCGTACGAATGGCGAGCTCAAGCTGAGCCCCGGCACGCTGTACGGATCTATCAGACGCATGCTCGACGAGGGCCTCATCGCAGAGCTTAGCGAGCGGCAGCGTCCGCATGAGGACGATGAGCGGCGACGATATTACCGAATCACGACGTTCGGCAAGGCTGTCGCCCAGGCGGAAGCCGCGCGGCTCGCGACGCTGCTGCGCCAGGCGAAGGCAGTGGGATTGGCGCCTGGTCGAGCGTAGCTCGAAAGAAATGACGAAACGCACAATCGGCGAGCGCGTCTACCGGCAGTTGCTGCGTCTGTACCCGCGCGACTTCTCCGACGATTACGCGGACGAAATGACGCGGCTCTATCGCGACCGCGTACGCGGGGAGGGACCGGTGAGCGTGTGGCTCGCTCTTCTCACGGATGTGGTACGGACCGCTCCCAGGGAGCAGATCTCGACGCTGGGACAGGACGTCCGGCACGCATGGCGAACCTGGCGGCGCACGCCAGTGCTCGCGCTGGCGGCAATCCTGACGTTGGCCTTGGGTGTCGGCGCGAACACGGCGGTCTTCAGTGTCGTCCACGGCGTGCTCCTGAGACCCTTACCGTATCCGGACGCCGATCGTCTCGTTGAAGTATTCGAGGACAACACCCGCGCCGGCGGTGGCCCGTTCTTCCGCGTGTCGCTCCTGAACTACCTGACCTGGGTCGAGCGTGCCGAAAGTTTCGAGGCGTTGGCTGCGTTCAACGGCCGGGACTTCACCCTGACGGAACATGGCGATCCGGAACGCCTGACTGGAAGTGCCGTCACCGCGTCACTGTTCAAGGTGCTTGGGCTCGCGCCGATCGCCGGGCGAGCCCTCACCCCAGAAGACGAGGCGCCTGGAGCCGCACCGGTCGCAGTGCTCGCGGAGTCGCTGTGGTCGCGTACGTTTGGCAGAGATCCGGCGGTGATTGGGCGGACCGTCCCGCTGAACGGTGTCCGCCATCAAATTGTAGGCATCGTGCCCTCGGCGTTTCGGGAGATCGGGCGCACACAGATCGGATCCTCTGGTGCGGGCCAGGTTTTCGTTCCGTTGCCGAGGGATACCGCACAGAGCCGGGGCAATCACACACTTCGTGTGGTCGGCCGACTGCGCCAGCAGGTCTCGCTGGATCAGGCCAGGGACGAAATGCGTCGCCTCGCCGCCCAGTTGGAGGAGGAGTTTCCGGCCACGAACCGGAACTGGAGCGTGTGGATCGAGCGGCCGCAGTACTCCATGTTCGATCCTCGAGTTCGCATGTCACTCCTGGTCCTGCTCGGCGCCGTGAGCGTCGTGCTCCTGATCGCGTGCGCGAACGTTGCCAACCTCGTGCTCGCACGCGCAACGGGTCGACAGCGCGAGCTTGCCGTTCGCGCGGCGCTCGGCGCGCGCCCCGCACGAATCGCTCGGCAACTGCTCACGGAAAACGTTGCGTTGGCCTTGGTCAGCGGCGCCTGCGGCGTCACGGTCGCGAGTCTATCCATGGAGGTATTGCGCACGCTCGTCCCCGCAACGATTCCACGCGTCAACGAGATTCGCCTTGACGGGACAGTGCTCTTCTTTGGCTTGTTCATCACGACCGCGTGCGGTGTCTTCTTTGGCATTGCGCCGGCCATGCGTGGCGCACGTGGCACTCTGCTGCCGGCGTTGATGCAGAACGGGAAAGGCACGATCGGTCCGGCACACCAACGCTGGCGCTACGGACTTGTGGTCGCGCAGACGGGGCTTGCGACGATGCTCGTAGTGCTGGCAGCGCTGCTGCTCCAGAGTTTGGTGCGGCTGCAGGAGGTGCCTCTTGGGTTCGAGCCAAGCGGTGTACTGACCGCTCGCGTGAGTCCCCCTTCGGTGAAATATCCGGACGCGGCGGCCAGGCTCCAGTTCCAACGGACGTTGCTCGGGTCTCTTGACATGCTGCCATCGATCCGGGCCGTCGGTTTGATGACGAGTGCTCCATTCGCACCGGGAGTTCGCCGGGGGGTGACTGTGCACGACGCTGCGATGACCGGCGGGTCACCGGAGGCGGGGGCCTCTGCGCTGGAGCAAATCGTGAGTCCGGGTCTGTTTCGTGCGCTCGGTCTGCCGCTCCTGGCGGGGCGCGAGTTTGGCGTGCAGGACCAACCCGGGTCGCCGCTCGTCGCCATTGTCAGCCAGAGTCTCGCCCGCACCCTCTGGACCGATGGCGAGGGGGTCGGGCGAGTTCTCCAGTTCGATGGCCGCAGCCACGAGGTTGTCGGCGTTGTCGGTGACATTCGTGGGACCGACGGCACCGCCCGGGGTGGCAGTGTTGATCGGCATCCCTCGCCGGTCCTCTACGTCCCATCAGCGCAGGTTTCGCAAGGGACCATTTCGCTCGTTATTCGCACGGACGCCACGCTCCAAGCGATCCTGCCCGCCATCCGCACCGCTGTTCGCGAGATCGAGCCCACTCTGCCGATTCCTGAACTGCGTCCCCTCGGAGAATGGATCGCCGAAAGCACCGAGCAAGCCCGCCTGACCACGACCCTCGCCGGAGCGTTTGCCGGTGCGGCGCTGTTCCTGACTATGGTGGGCATTTATGGCGTCATTTCCTATGGGGTCGGTCAGCGAACGCAGGAAATTGGTGTTCGGATCGCGCTTGGCGCTCATCGAGCCTCGGTCCTTGGGCTGGTGCTCCGAGGAGGTATGACGTGGGCTGGTGCCGGTATCGTACTCGGTCTGCTCGGCGCCTGGTCCGTTAGTCGCGCCATCAGCAGCCTACTTTTTGATGTGTCCGCTACGGATCCGTTCACTTTTGCCGTGATTGCTTCAGTCTTGGGAGGAGTGGGTGTGTTGGCGTGCACGGTCCCGGCTGTTCGCGCGACCCGCATCGATCCGGTCATCGCCCTGCGGGGCGACTGAGGCCATACCCGGAAACGCCGCGGACGCTTCGGTAGGCCGTCGGGCGATCTCTTCGGTCATTGGCTGGTGTTTGATTCATGCGGCGGATCGCAACGCGTCCAAGCGCCTGAGCCACCCGTCGAGCTGGTTCCAACTCGCGAAAATGCGGCTCACCAGCCTCCGCTCTTGTTCATCGCGGAGGCTGTCCGCCGGAGACGGCGCGCAGCGCCGCGTAGGTGGACTGTCCTGCTCGCTGAAGAGCCTCCGGCTGGCAAGCCCGTTCCCTCCGCTCTTGTTCCTCGCGGACGCTGTCCGCCCGAGACGGCGAACAGCGCCGCGTAGGTGGACGATCCTGTCACCGACGAGAGACTCCGGCTGGCAAGCCAGCGTGGGCGTCGTCCGATCAGAATTGCTGCGGCGTTCGCAGCGTGCCAAGGTCGCACTTTTCGCGTACGTGCGAGCGCGGACACTCGATTCCTCAACAGACACGCGTCGACTCGACTGGCTCAGTATTTGAGTTCGCCGCGGTATACCTGAACCGAAACGTTTCGTCTACATCCTCAAGAGCCTTCAACAGCCTCACGAGTACTACGTCGGGCTGACGTCAGACCCGGACGCACGCCTGCGATCTCACAACGCCGGGCTGTCGCCTCACACCGCGCGACATCGTCCATGGCGAACCCTGATATGCATCGCGTTCGACGATGAAGAGCCGGCGGTCCAGTTCGAGAAGTATTTGAAGACGGGATCGGGGCGGGAGTTTGCGAGGCGCCACTTTCGATCGGCTAAGCAATAGCCAACACCGACCGAACCTCGGCTCGTGGCGCTCAGACACGGTTATCCGACGAGCGGTGTGGACGCCCCGAGCTTGAACCCGTCCAGATCGGTGAACTGGAACATGCGCGCGCCCCACGGACGGTCCGCCGGCTCACCCAGCAGCGCGACGCGCCGGCTCGCGCGCCTGGCAGTGCGCCTCACGCGATCGTTGACGCGCCCGGCCCCTGAGGCTATAGTACTCTAGGCCTAGAGTAAAATAGCCTTGAAGGACATACCCGTGGGCACACAAACCGACCGCAAGGATCTCTTCCCAGGCGCGCTGGAGATGATGATTCTCCAGGTGCTCCGGCAGCAGCCGCTCCATGGCTACGGCCTCGTGCAGCGCATCCAGCAAGCATCGAACGACCTGTTGCGCGTCGAAGAGGGCTCGCTGTATCCCGCACTGCAGCGTCTCCTCAAAGCCGGATGCCTGACCGCACGGTGGGGCGTATCCGCGACTGGCCGCCGCGTGCGCACGTATCAGCTCACGCCGGCCGGCCGGAAGCACCTCGAACGTCAAGTTACCAGCTTCGAACAGATGCTCGAGGGCATACGGCTCGTGCTGGCACCCGTGAAGCCATGACCCGGGTTCGCTGGATCCGCAGCCTCTTCGTGCGCGAGCGCATGGACCGTGACCTCGCCGATGAAATTGCGCAGCACATCGAAGAAAAAGCCGAGCAACTGGTCGCCGCCGGCTTGACGCGAGACGCGGCGGTTCGCGAGGCGCGCCGCGCCTTCGGCAACATCACGGGGGTCCGCGAGGAGAGCCGGGATGTCTGGCGCTGGCGGGCGGGCCACGATATGGCGAGCGACGTCCGCTATGCGATTCGCCAGCTTCGCCACAACCGCTCCTTTGCCGGCGCCGCGATCCTCACGCTCGCCATTGGCATCGGCGCGAACAGCGCGATCTTCAGCGTCGTCAATGCCGTCGTGTTTCGGTCGCTTCCATATCATGAGCCCGCGGCGCTCGTGTCGGTCGCATCGATGGATCCGCGGCGCGGCGCTCAGCCGATCTCGTTGTCCTACTTCACGTTCTTCGAGTTCCGTCGCGCGGGTGTGTTCGAGCGCATCGCGTCGTATCGCGACACCGGGCTCACGCTGACCGGTCGCGACCTGCCGGCGCAGCTCGACGGCCAGCTCGTCTCCTGGGACTTGTTCGATCTGCTCGGCGTTCCTCCGTTGCGCGGCCGCGGGTTCGTTTCCTCAGACGAGGCGCCAGGCGCTCGTGTCGTGATCCTGAGTTACCACACCTGGCAGACGTACTTCGGCGGCGACCCCTCGATCGTGGGGCGTCCCATCATGATCGATGGCGAGCCGAACACCGTCGTCGGCGTCGCGCAGCGTGGATTCACCTACCCGATTCGAAGCCGGCCGGTGGAGATCTGGACCACGCTCGCACGTGATGCATCGTCGGCCACTGTGCAACCTATCACCGAACAGCGGGGAGCACGGTTGCTGAATGCCGTGGCCCGACTGGCCCCTGGCACTACGCGCGAACAGGCGCATGCACAGCTCAACGCGGTTGCGGCGCGCTTGGCCGCGGAGCATCCCGCGACTCACAAGAACCTGCCGGGAACTGACGTGCGTCCCGAGCTCGAGAGCATGTTAGGTCCTGCCCGACAGGCCATTCTGGTCCTCTGGGGAGCGGTGGCGCTGGTGCTGTTGATCGCCTGCGCGAACATCGCAAACATGCTATTGGCGCGCACGGCCGACCGTCAGCACGAGCTCAGTGTCCGGGCGGCCATCGGCGGATCACGCGGGCGCATCGTCCGTCAGCTGCTCACCGAGAATCTCACCATCGCGGCAATCGGTGCGTCGATGGGGATTGCGGGCGCGGCAGCCATCGTCCGTCTCTTGGTCGTGATGACCGCCGAATACCTGCCGCGGGCGACCGAGATCCGGATCGATGCCGGCGTGCTGCTGTTCACTGCCGGTCTCGGGGTGGCGGTCTGCGTTCTCGTCAGCGTGCCCCCGGCGCTTTGGATCGGCAGAGCCGCATTGGGGCGTGGCCTCGCAGGTGGTTCACGCGCCGTCACTGTCAGGCACGAGCGGCTGCGCGGCGCGCTCGTCGTAGCCCAGGTGTCGGTCGGTCTGATGCTGCTGTCGGTCGCCAGCATCCTCGGTTCAGGATTCGTTCAGCTGACGCGCAGAGATCTGGGGTTCGCCCCCGGCAATCTCCTGACCTTCAGGGCCGAGCTGACCGGCTCACGTTACACGACGGAGAGACAGGTCGCCTTCATCGACACCCTGCTCGAGCGGCTCGCTATCTCTCCGGGGATATCTTCGGCTGCCGTGGGCATGCCACTACCGCTCGTTGGCAATGAGATGGCGGTGGCGTTCAACATCGAAGAGCGCCCGGCCGCTCCGAGCGAGCGGCCCTCGTCCAACATGGCCCTCGTGTCGCCCGAATACTTTCAGACGATTGGCACGCCAATCATCGAGGGACGCGGGTTTACCAACTGGGATGACGAGAGCCGTCAGCGGGTACTGATCGTCAACAAAGCATTCGCAGAGAAGTTCTTTCCAGGTGTGAGTGCGCTTGGAAAGCGGATCGCGTCGGGGGCGACGTCGAACCGCGATGCGCGAGAAGGCGGTACCGTCTTCCGCGAGATTGTTGGCGTTGTCGGCAACGCTCGCCAGAGTCCAGGTGGCGGTCCCGAACCGATCTACTACTTTCCGTATAAGCAAATGCCATGGGGCCCGCCGTCGGTGATCGTCCGGACGACGCTTCCCGACGAGGCAATCCTGCCCGCCATCCGCCGGACGGTCGCCGAGCTGGATCCCAACGTTCCGGTACACGGCGCGAAGTCCATGGCCGCCATCTTCGCGACCGGCATCGCGCCTCCTCGATTCGTGACGATGTTGATGGGCAGCTTTGCGGCGATCGGGCTGCTGCTCACGGCGACCGGACTCTACGGGCTGCTGTCCTATGCCGTCGCCAGACGCACGCGGGAAATTGGCGTGCGCATCGCACTTGGCGCCACCAGGCGCAGCATCGTCTCGATGATCCTGGGGCGGGCCCTACGGCTCACCGCGATTGGCACAGCGCTCGGGATTGCCGGGATGCTGGCAGGGCGGACGCTGCTGACGCAACTGATCGTCGTGTTCGACCCACCGCATCCAACTGCCTGGTTGGCCGCTGCCGTGGCGATCGTCGCCATGACGGCCATCGCTGCAGCATATCCGCCGGCGCGACGCGCCGCCTCGATCGAACCGACCAGTGCGCTGCGGATGGAGTGAGCGGCGGCCAGCGCGGATCCTCCCGTGGCGTGTGCTGCCGATCCTGTTGTTCGCCGCCCAGCGGCAGGGTCGTGAGGTTCTGCTCGGTCTGGCAGATCGACACTGGAGCGGACGCGCCCCGATTCGTTACCATGTACCCGAGGTAGGTCATGCCATTCGACATGTACGGCGACGTCGTTCTGACCCGGGACGTCCCCGAGCACGGGGTGCGCGCCGGCGACATCGGCACGGTTGTGGAACGCCACGTCGTGCCGGAAGTCAGCGAGGAGGGCTACTCGGTCGAATTCTTCGACATGGCGGGCAACACCGTTGCCGTGGCCACACTGCCCGCGAGCGCTCTTCGCCAGCCGACGGCAGCCGATCGGCCAGCCGTTCGGTAACTCTCTGCCTGACACGCTATGGCCCTCACGCCGCCCGGCGTAGACTTCCACGGCACTGAGCCAACCCTTGAGCTGGTTCCAACTCGCGAAAATGCGGCCCACGAAATCTCCGCGCGACGCCAGATTTGCGCGCGAACGGGAAGCTACCGGCCCGGCAGCATTTATGCGTCCTGATCGGACGCCCGCGCATTCATCGGTTCAAACTGGCTGGCAGATGCGCCATGAGGGGGACTGGCGCAGCGACTGGGAAAGGAAGGGGCCAGGTCAATGAGCGCAGCCCCCGCAGTAGAGGGACACGTCAGTCGCGGCTTCGAGGCCGTCCGCGGCGTGTTTGCCGACAATTTCGTTCGACGTCACGAGCTGGGCGGCGCCTGCTGTGTCTACTACCGCGGCGAGAAGGTCGTGGACCTCTGGGGCGGTATTCGGAACACCGTGACCCGCGAGCCCTGGGAGGCGGACACGATGGTCGTCGTCCATTCGGCCACCAAGGGCCTGGCCGCGATGACCCTCGCAGTCGCCCACTCGCGCGGCTGGCTCGACTACGAGGAGCGGGTGGCGGCGTACTGGCCCGAGTTCGCGCAGCACGGCAAGGAGAGGATCACGGTACGCCAGCTCCTCGCTCACCAGGCGGGGCTGTTCGCATTCGACGAGCCGGTGGACCGGAACATGGTCGCGGACCTCGACCGGCTGGCCGAGGTGATGGCGCGTCACAGGCCGGCGTGGGAGCCCGGCACGCGACAGGCGTATCACGGCCTGACACTCGGGTTCTACGAAGGCGAGCTGATGCGCCGCGTGGATCGCCGGCACCGCACCCTCGGGCAGTTCTTTCAGGACGAGATTGCGACGCCGCTGGGAGAGGACTTCTACATCCGGTTGCCCGACGAGATCCCGGACGTGCGTCTCGCCACTCTCTCCCCTCCCGGCACGATCGAGATGCTGTTCGGGTTCCGCCCTGTGCGACTGCTGCTGGCGGGACTGAATCGCCGTTCGAACATCTCCCGCGCCCTCGCCGTGAACCCCGGCACTTCAATCTACCTCGACGAGTCGCGTGTGTACGCGCGCAATCTGGAGGTGCCGGCGGGCGGCGGCGTGGGCACGGCGCGCGCGATGGCACACGCGTACAGCGTCTTCGCGACCGGAGGACACGAGCTGGGGCTGCGACAGGAGACGCGGGACCTGCTGGCCGCGCCCGCGATTCCTCCCTTGCGCGGGTTCTACGACGAATGCCTCAAAGCTGAGGTGCAGTTCTCGCTGGGCTTCATGAAGCCGAGCGTGAACTGGCGCTTCGGCGGCGCGCGCTCGTTCGGCTCGCCAGGCGCCGGGGGCGCGCTGGGCTTTGCCGATCCGGACGCCGGCATCGGATACGGGTACGTGACCAGCCGGATGGGCACGGTATTCACGGGCGATCCGCGCGACGTTGCGCTCAGGGACGCCGTCTACACAGCTGTCAGGGCCCGGCCGCATCAGCGGGTGACGCCGGAACAGATCGCGTCGTGAACCCGGCCTGAGGCCGGCTGCGAGCTGATGTGGCAACACCTGTCGCAAGGCGGCGAATGGCCAGCCGGTCAGCTCCAGGGCACTCCTGTGCGGTGATCCTCGCGCCGAGCTGTTCGCTGCGGTGTGACAGCCGGCCCCCACGATGGACGGCGGCACGAGCGCATCCAGGGGCTCGAACTGGTGCGAAGCTTTCGCGCCCCGGGCGGGCGCAGTATGATGACGGCCCCAGCAGTCCGCAGATGGGCCTGCGGACACCAGGACCCCCGATCATGCTGTCGCCAGGCCGCGAACTTCAGCTTCTCAAGTTCCTCGACAAGCTGTCTCAGCACCTGCGATCGATCCGGGAGCCCCGGAAGGCACTGGGACATGCCCTTCGAGAAACCCGCGCTTTCTTTCAGGCGGCCCACGGCTGTATCGCCGTGGCCGACGCCGGCGCGACACGCGCTCGTTCGATTCTTGCCGTACCACGAGAGGGCCCCTGGGATCTCCGTTACCTCGCCGCGTTCATTCGCCACGAACATCCACGGCTCCGGGGCGAGCTGATGATGGCTCCAATCCGCCGGCGGGGCGCCGCATGGGGCGTGATGGCGCTCATGCGCTCAGCGGCATTCGACCGCGACGACCGGCGGCTCCTCGGGCGCATTGCGGCCCTGGTCTCGGAAGCCATTCAGTTCATGGACCGCGAACGGATGCTGGAGGTGCGCGACCGAATCGACAAGAAGATCATGGAGCAGCTTCAGCCGAAGGATCTCTTCTACCAGATCCTGGATGGGCTCCGGTCGCTGACGCACTACGATCACTCGGCCGCCCTGCTGATACGGGAGAACGGAGAGGACGCGCTCCGGGTCGTGGCGGAACAGATCGCGTGGACGAAGGGCAGGAGCGAGCGCATCGGCCTCACGCTGCCGCTCGATCCTGCGCTGCAACTCACTCTCGCGTCGGCCGGGATCCACGGCTTCGATCGACGGGGCGCGGCCTGGCACGAATGGTCGAACCTGCCCGTCTCGCACCTGGCCGATCTGCTCGATTACAACGGCGCGGAACCGGCCAATCACGAAGCCGTGCGCGAGGGGTCGATGTTGTGTGCGCCGCTGGTCGCACGCGACGGCATTTTCGGCGTCCTCAAGGTGGCGTCCCGCCATCCGGGGACCCTCAGCCCGTTCGATGCCGAGCTCGTCGATCGCTTCCGCTCGCAGGCGGCGATCGCCATCCAGAACCTGAATCGCGCCGAGTCGCTGCAGGCCCGCATGCTGACGGCCGAGCGCAAGCATGCCATTGCCGATCTCGCCCGGACCGTGTCGCATGACGTCAACAACGCGCTCGGATCGATGCTGCCGCTGATCCAGCAGATACAGGCGGATCTGGAAACCGGGAAGATCGACCGGGAGGTGTACCTCGCTGATCTCGAACAGGTCCAGAAGTCCATGCAGGTGTGCCGTCGAATCTTCGGCGGCATGCTGTCGTTTGCGCGTGGAGGTGCGCGCCGAAGCCATTACGGCCAGGTGCAGCCGGCCCTCGAAACCACGCTGGCCGTCCTGAGAGACGGGATCGAGCGGCGTGGAATCGATCTCGTCGTCGACGCGAGCGCGGATCTCCCCCCGGTCGCCTGCGGGCAGAGCGATCTCGAACAGGTCTTCCTCAACCTGCTCACCAACGCGCGGGAGGCGAGCTCGCGGGGGGGACGAGTGACCGTGCGCATCGAGCCCCGGGAGGATCGCGTCGCGATCACGGTCGCCGATACCGGCATGGGCATCCCGCCCGAGAACCTATCCAGAGTGTTCGAGCCGTTCTTCACGACAAAAAGCAACGGCAACGGGCTCGGCCTGTCCATCTGCCGCTCGATCCTGTGGGAGATCGGCGGAACGCTGAGCCTTCAAAGCGACGCGCGTCGCGGCACTCGTGTTCTCGTCACCGTCCCCTGGGCCTCGTCGCAGCCCGCGCCTGCGCTGTCATGAGGCGCGGCGCACGCATCCTGGTCGTGGATGACGACCCCGGCATGGTCCGCGCCGTCGAACGCGTGCTGGGGGAGGCGCACGACGTGGTGGGTCGTCAGTCCTCCGCAGACGCGCTGGCGCTGGCCCGGGAGTTTCAGCCGGATCTCGCCATCCTCGACGTCAGGATGCCCGAAGTGGACGGATTCGCGCTGATGGGCCGCCTGAAGGCAGAACTGCCGCATGTCGACATCATCCTGATGACGGGAAGCCTCGATGATCTCGACCAGAAGCTGATCCGCGCGATTCGCGGACGCGCGTTCTACTTCATCCAGAAACCCTTCGATCGCGAGGTATTGCAGACACTGGTGGACCGCTGCCTGGAGCTTCGCTGGCGCCGCGAGGAGAACCGGCGCCACGTCCATCGACTGGAGACCGAGCTCGCCGAGGCGCGCGCCTTCCAACAGGGTCTCTTGCCGGTCCGGGACGTCGTCACCGACGAGGTCGCCATCAGCTGCCGTTACGTGTCCTGTTCCGAGCTGGGCGGCGACCTCTGCGACCATGTGTCGGTGGCTCCCGGGCGTGTCGCAGTCCTCATCGCCGACGTGATGGGGCATGGCGTCTCGGCGGCGATGCTCACCGGCGTCGTGAAATCGGCGTTTCGAACGGCGGAAGCCGACGGCTACGAACCCTCCGCCGTCGTGAGACGGCTGCGGGGCAGCATGGCGTCGTTCGGACCGGAGCGGTTCGTCACCCTGATTGCGGCGATTATCTCGACCGAGGAGCAGCAGGTGGTCTATGTGAACGCCGGCCATCCTCCCGGGTTGCTCCTGAACACCGAGGACGGGGTGCAGCGGCTCGAAAGCACCGGCCCGCTCGTGTCGACGGCCCTTCCGATCTGTGCCTGGGAGCAACGACGTCTTCCCATGTCTACAGGTGACCTGCTCGTTCTCTTCACCGACGGCGTCTCGGACACGCTGGCCACGGAGGATGACATGGGCGAGGAGGCGATTCTCGCGGCCAGCCGCGCACACGTCGGCGGTGGTCCGCCGCTCCTGGAGTCGATTCTGGCACGCGTGTGGGAACGTCTCGGCAGCCGTCCTCAGCCCGATGACCTGACGCTTCTGTCAGCGAAGATGCTCGACCGCCCGCGGCCCGGGTCGAGCGGGCGAGTCCTGCCGACAGGAGACCGCACATTGATCTGACTGCTCACTCCGACTGCGTGCCGCGTCCGCGCCCACGGCCCGCACGATGGACACGACGGCCATTTCCCCGAGACGCGCGCCGGGGTGGCCGTATAATCAGCCACCCATGGCGCTCGCGCCCGGCACGCGCCTCGGCCCGTACGAAGTCGTGTCGCTGCTCGGCACGGGCGGCATGGGCGAGGTCTACCGGGCGCGCGACACGACGCTCGGGCGCGATGTCGCGCTCAAGACGCTGCCGGACCGCGTCACGCACGATCCGGAGCGGCTCGCGAGGTTTCGTCGCGAGGCGCAGGTCCTCGCCGCGCTGAATCATCCGCACATCGGCACCATCTACGGTCTGGAGGAGTCGAGCGGCCACCGGGTTCTCGTCCTGGAGCTGGTCGAGGGAGAGACGCTCGCCCAGCGGATCGAGCGAGGGCCGCTGCCCGTGGACGACGCCGTTGCGATCGCGCGTGAGATGGCCGAGGCGCTCGCGGCCGCGCATGAGAAGGGGATCGTCCACCGCGACCTCAAGCCGGCCAACATCGCGCTCACCGCCGACGATCGGGTGAAGGTGCTCGACTTCGGGCTCGCGAAAGCCACCGACGGGACAGCGGCGCACGCGGGAGCCGGTCCGCTGGACTCTCCGACCGTCACCTCCCCCGCCGGGCTCACTGGAATGGGGGTCATTCTGGGCACGGCCGCCTACATGAGTCCCGAGCAGGCGCGGGGCCGCGTGGCCGACAAGCGCAGCGATGTGTGGGCGTTCGGCTGCGTGCTCTTCGAAATGCTCGCAGGGCGGCGGGCCTTCGGGAACGACGACGTCAGCGACACGTTCGCGGCGGTCCTCAAGGGGCAGCCGGACTGGACTGCGCTGCCCGCCTCGCTGCCGCCGGCCGTCCGATCGCTCGTCGAGGGGTGCCTCGAGAAGAACCCGCGGGACCGGGTTGGCGATATCTCGACGGCGCTCTTCGTCCTGAGGCGTTCCGCGTGGACGTCAGACGTTCCCTCGCCGCGCCGGGCCCCGGCGCGCGCGCGTGCCGTGTCAGCCCTGCTCGTCCTCGGCGGCGCGGCCGTCGGCGCCATGGCCGGCATCGCGCTCTGGCCGCGCCCGGCGCCGCCTGCACCCGTGGCGCGGTTCGCGTTGCGGGTGCCTGGCGGCCTGCCCTTCACCCTCTCGCGCCGGATGATCGCCGTATCCCGCGACGGAACGAGCATCGCCTACGTGGCGGCCGGCCGGATCTTCATCCGCACGCTCTCAGACGCCGAGTCGCGAGCGGTTGCCGGAGCGGATCCGGGAATTCAGCCGGCATTCTCGCCTGCCGGCGACGCCATCGTGTTCTGGGACGATCGGGCCCTGAAGCGGGTCGCCGCGAACGGTAGCGTCCCCGTCACTGTGTGCGAGGTCGCGCCAGCTCCCCTCGGCCTGGACTGGACCGACCAGGGAATCCTCTTCGTGGATCCGGGCGGCGGGATCAAGCGCGTCTCGCCGAATGGCGGAACGCCCACGACGCTCGTCCCGCCCGCGGATGGGGCGATCCAGGGCGTCCAACTGCTGCCTGACGGCGACACGTTGTTGTTCACGGTCGCGCGCGGAGGCGCCCTCGGCCAACTGCGCGTCGGGGACGCGGAATTGTGGGACAAAGCCGAGATCGTCGTGCAGTCGATTCGAACCGGCGAGCGACGCACTCTGCTGGAGGGTGGAAGCGACGCGCGATACCTGCCGAGCGGTCACCTCACGTACATGGCCGAGGGCACGATGTTGGCTGTGCCGTTCGACGTGGGCGCGCGCGCGGTGACCGGTGCAGCCGTGCCGGTTGTCGAAGGTATCCAGCGTGCCGCGGTATCGGCCGCCGCCCAGTTCGCGGTCTCGGACACGGGAACGCTGGTATACCTTCCGGGCCCGGCCCGGGGCGGACAGGGGGATCTGTTCCTCTACGAGCTGGGCGGCAAGGCGCTGCCGCTCAACCTGCCGCGCGGGTCGTACGCGTATCCACGCGCCTCGCCAGACGGCACATGGCTCGCGTTCGAAACCTTTGACGGCAAGCAGACCGCGGTTTCGCTGTACGAATTGTCGGGCGCCAGCTCCGCGCGGCGGCTCACCTTCGGCGGCAACAACCGGCTGCCCATCTGGTCCCGGAACGGACAGCGCGTCGCCTTCCAGTCGGATCGGGAGGGCGATCGCGGCATCTTCTGGCAACCAGTCTCCGGCGGTCCGGCCGAGCGGCTGACCCGGGCGGGGCCAGGCGAGTCGCACGTCCCGGAAGCCTGGTCTCCGACGGGGGACGTGTTCCTCTTCAGCTCCACCACGAGCAAGGGCGTCAGTTCGCTCTGGACGTACTCCGTCTCGACGAGGCAGGCGGAAAGGTTCCGCGACGTCACGTCGACCGGCGTGCCGACCAACGCAGTGTTTTCGCCCGACGGCAAGCTGATCGCGTACCAGGTGGGAACGGCCAGCCTCGGCGAGGCGATCACGTACGTCGAGCCATTCCCTCCCACCGGCGACGTTCTCCAGATCGCGCGGGGAGGACGCCCGTTGTGGTCGCCCAGCAGGAAGGCGACTCCCCACCTCCAGGAGCTACTCTTCGTGCCCGGGCCGAGCCAGCTCATGTCCGTCTCGGTGCGGACCGATCCCGCCCTCGGAAACACGCCGGCCGGCGCCGTTCCGCGACAGTTCGGCCTCGCGCCGCCGGCGAGCCCGCGCCCGTACGACATCCTGCCCGACGGCCGCTTCGTCGCCGTCGACTCGGCCGCGATGCCGGGCGGAACGGGCACGCGGGACCTCCAGGTCGTGCTGAACTGGTTCGAAGAGCTGAAATCGAAGGTACCCGCAGCGAGGTGACCGCGATTCCAGGAGCAGCGTGTGACGGCAGCAGCGAGCAGACGGTTCCTGCACGTGGCCAACGGCACGTGCACGACGGACACGATCGAGGCGGCTGGCCGGACGCGGTCCATCTGGGCCGATCCCCTTCATGACGGCCCCGTGCCGGGCGGACTCAGCGACAGCGAGCTGCTCGAAGTCCGAAGGCAGTTCCTCGCGAGCCCGGGAGACCTCTCCTGGACGGCGTGGGCCGGGAACGATCCCCCGCTCGATCCGGCGAACGACCTGCTGGCCTGGGACCCGATGCAGGGGCAAATCCTGCGCGGCACGATTGCACGCACGGCGGCGGGCAGCTCGGTGCTGGCCCGGCAACTGGACCGGGTGACGACCTGCGGCATCGACCGTTGGTTCGGCGGCGTGCACCTGCACGGCCGGAATCCGCCCTGGCGATGGGATGGCACTCTCAACGGAGTCGTTCGCGTCGGCGCGTGACCCCATCTCCAAGGGGTCGGCGTGCTCAATGGGACGTGAAGATGCGGAGCCGCCTGGGCTTGACGAACACCGTCTCGCCACGCACCGGACGCAGAGCCTCGAACTGGTCGCGCCCGAGCTCGACCTGAATCACGCTGTCGCTCCGGTCCACCAGCTCGACTTTCACCAGCGCGCCAGACATCCGGACGTCGCGCACGGTCGCGGGGAGGCCGTCCGCGGCGTCATCACGGCTCAGCTCCAGCTCGTGCGGCCGGGCATAGCCGACGGCGTCCCTCTCTTCAGGCGATGTGTACCCAGGATAGTCGACGGCCAGCGACCCGAGCACCGCCTTGCCGCTCTGCACGCGGCCGCGGAAGATGTTCACCTCGCCGACGAACGTCATCACGAACGACGACGCGGGATGCTCGACGACCGCCTCGGGGCTGGCGTCCTGCTCGATCCGGCCTTCGTTCATGATCACCACGCGATCCGCCAGTTCGAGGGCCTCCTCCTGGTCGTGCGTGACGAACACACTGGTCACGTGGATCTGGCTGTGGAGCCGCCTCAACCAGCGGCGCAGCTCCTGCCGCACCTTCGCATCCAGCGCGCCGAACGGCTCGTCGAGCAGCAGCACCCTGGGTTCGACCGCCAGCGCCCGCGCGAGCGCCACGCGCTGGCGCTGGCCCCCTGAGAGCTGCGACGGATAGCGGTCGCCCAGGTAGTCCAGCTGGACCAGGGCGAGGAGCTCGTTCACCCGCCGGCGGATCTCGGCTTCCATCGGCCGCTGCAACCGCGGACGGACCCGCAGGCCGAAGGCCACGTTCTCGAACACGGTCATGTGGCGGAAGAGCGCGTAGTGCTGGAACACGAAGCCGACCCGGCGATCGGTCGCACTCCGCTCGGTCGCATCGTCGCCGTCGAAGTGCACGGTGCCCGCGTCGGGTGCTTCGAGGCCGGCAATCACGCGCAGCAGGGTCGTCTTGCCGGAGCCCGACGGCCCCAGCAGCGCCAGCAGCTCCCCGGCGTTGACCGTCAGGCTGACATCGCACAGGGCGGGATGGCTGCCGAACATTTTCGAGAGATGCCGAACTTCGATGCTCATCGAACTCCGTCCTCGCCGTCAGCGCGCGCGGCGCTCGGCCACCGTCTTGATCACGAGCGTCACCAGGGCCAGGCACGTCAGGATGGAGGCCACCGCAAACGCCGCCTGGAACCGGTATTCGTTGTACAGGATCTCCACGTGGAGCGGCAGCGTAGTGGTGACCCCGCGGATGTGGCCGGAGACGACCGACACCGCCCCGAACTCTCCCAGCACGCGGGCCGTGCACAGAATCACGCCGTAGAGGACGCCCCATTTGATGTTCGGCAGCGTCACGCGCCAGAACGTCTGCCAGCCGCCGGCACCCAGCACGCGCGCCGCCTCCTCCTCATGGGTGCCGCCCGCCTCCATGATCGGAATGACCTCCCGCGCGATGAACGGGAACGAGACGAAGACGCTCGCGAGCACGATGCCGGGCACGGCAAAGATGATCTGGATGTCCCGCTCGGCGAGCCACGGCCCGATGAAGCCCTGACGGCCCGCGAGCAGGACGAACACGAGGCCCGAAATGACCGGCGAGACGGCGAACGGCAGGTCGATCAGCGTCGTGAGCAGGGATCGGCCCCGGAACTGGAACTTCGCGATTGCCCATCCTGCGCACAGGCCGAACACCAGGTTCGCAGGCACGGCGATCACAGCGGTCAGCACCGTCAGCTTCAGCGCCGCCACCGCGTCGGGGTCGAGGATGGCACGGAAGTACGGCCCGAACCCGTTCGCCAGCGCCTCGATGAACACGGCGGTCAGCGGGATGGCGAGAAAGAGCACGAGAAAGGCCAGCGCGACACCCACCAGCCCCCACCTCACCAGCGCTGGTTCCGTGAGGCGGCGGCCGCGAGCCTCACGCGCATCGAACGGCGCGGCCTGGACGGCCGGCATCATGCGGACACCCTCCGCGCCGTCCACATCTGCAGCAGGTTGATGGCCAGCAGCAGCGCGAACGACATCAGCAGCATCACGAACGCCACCGCCGTGGCGCCGGCATAGTCGTACTGCTCGAGCTTCGTCACGATGAGGAGCGGTGCGATCTCCGTCCGCATCGGCATGTTGCCCGAGATGAACACCACGGAGCCGTATTCCCCTATGGCCCGGGCGAAGGCGAGCGCCACACCCGTCAGCCACGCTGGCAGCAGGTAGGGAAACACCACCCGCAGAAGAATCTGCGATCGTGTCGCCCCGAGGCTGGCCGCCGCTTCCTCGAGCTCGAGATCCAGTTCCTGAATGACGGGCTGCAGCGCCCGGATCACGAATGGCAGGCCGATGAAGATCAGCGCGACCGTGATCCCCATCGGGGTGAACGCCACCGGGACCCCAGCCGCCGCCAGCGGCCGGCCCAGCCATCCATTCGGTGCGTAGAGGGTCGTCAGGGTGATGCCCGCGACGGCCGTGGGCAGGGCGAACGGCAGGTCGACGACCGCGTCGACCAACCGCCGGCCGGGGAACTCGTACCGCACCAGCACCCACGCCACGATGAGGCCGAACACGCCGTTGACGCAGGCCGCCCAGAGCGACGTCGTCAGCGTGACCCTGTAGGACGCCACGACACGCGGGTCCGTCACGGTCTGCCAGAACGCGTCCCAGCCCATGGAGGCGGTGCGAACCGGCAGGCCGGCCAGTGGAATCAGGACGATGAGCACGAGATATCCCAGCGTGAACCCGATGGTGATCCCGAAGCCGGGGAGTACCGTGTGCGCCGTTCGCCCGCCGACAAACGTGCGTGCCGCGTTGGCAACTGTCACGGCCATCCTGCACTCGCGCGCATCCTCGCGCGTGGTCGCCGCATCACGTCGTTCTCACGATGGTGGCCCGTGAGGGTTCGAAGCCTCGCATGACGGATCTCCAGCTGCCGCGTAGCCACGTCCCCGCCGCGCCAGCGAGTCACCGGGCGGGCCTGTAGATCTGATCGAACGTCCCGCCGTCGGCGAAGTGGATCTGCTGCGCCTGCTGCCATCCGCCGAATACGTCGTCGACCGTGAACAGCTGCACCGCCGCAAAGGCGCCGGCATGCCTTGCCGCGACCTGCGGGTCGCGTGGGCGATAGTGGTGCTTCGCCGCCAGTTCCTGACCCTCCTGCGTGTAGAGGAAGTGAAGGTACGCTTCAGCGACGGCGCGCGTCCCGCGTCTGTCCACGACCCGGTCGACCACGGCGACGGGCGGCTCCGCGAGAATGCTGATCGCCGGCGCGACGATCTCCACGGTGCCGGCGGTTTCAGCCAGCGCGAGGTGCGCTTCGTTCTCCCACGCAAGCAGCACGTCACCGATCCCGCGCTGCACGAACGTGTTGGTGGCGCTCCGCGCCCCCGAGTCGAGCACGGGAACATTTGCGAAGAGCCGGGTCACGAAGTTGCGTGCGCTCTCGTGGTTGCCGCCGGGCTGGTGCAGGGCGTATCCCCAGGCCGCCAGATAATTCCAGCGCGCGCCGCCGGACGTCTTCGGGTTCGGCGTGATCACGGAGATTGCGGGCCTGACGAGGTCTGGCCAGTCGCGAATGCCCCTCGGGTTTCCCTTGCGGACGAGGAAGACGATCGTCGAGGTGTACGGCGCGCTGTTCGCGGGGAGCCGCTGCTGCCAGCCGGCCGCGATCAGCCCGGCCCCGGTGATGGCATCGACGTCGTACGCGAGGGCCAGCGTCACCACGTCAGCCTGCAGGCCGTCGATCACCGATCGCGCCTGGGAGCCGGATCCGCCGTGCGACTGGCGGACGGTCACGGTGTGGCCGGTTTTCGCGCGCCAGGACCGGGCGAATGCGGCGTCCACGTCCTGATATAGCTCCCGCGTCGGGTCGTAGGAGACATTCAGGAGTTCAGTGGCTGCAGCGTCGCCTCCGCTCGCAGCGGGCCCGCCACTGCACCCTGCTGCGACGGAAGCCGCCATGATCCAGGCGAGCGCGCGTCCCAACGAGGCGACAGTGGACACGGCCGCCAGGAGAGCACGATTCGCACCACTCGAAACCTGGCCGGAACAGGGACGGCGGTTGGCTGGGTCGCTCATTTCATTGATATGTTCTGGTTTTTCAGTGGTATAAAATAGCTATTCAGTCTTATGGCACAGAAAAGTGCCGCGCATCGCCCACGTGCGACACCGGTGCCCGAGCACCTGATTACCGGTGACCCGCGAGCCGGCGAAGAGCGGCTCATCGGGAGCGACACCGGTCTGGCGGGGGTCATGGCGCGGGCCCGTGTGGTGGCCAGGAGCGGGGCGCCTGTCCTTCTGTTCGGGGAGACGGGCACCGGGAAAGAGATCATCGCCCGGGCCATCCACGAACACTCCCCGTTTCGAGGCGGCCCGTTCCGCCGTGTGAACTGCGGGGCGATTGCTCCCGAGCTCATCGACTCCGAACTGTTCGGTCACGAGCCTGGCGCGTTCACCGGCGCCGTCGGCCGCCGAAAAGGGTGGTTCGAGCAGGCCGACGGCGGGACGCTCTTCCTCGACGAGGTCGGCGAGCTGGCACCCGCCGCACAGGTGCGCCTCCTCCGGGTGGTCCAGGACGGCGAGGTCGTCCGCGTGGGCGGCGAGCGACCGGTTCGTGTCCACGTCCGGATCGTCGCCGCCACCCATCGCGATCTGCCGGCGATGGTGGAGACCCAGAGGTTTCGCGAGGATCTGTACTACCGGCTCTCGGTGTTTCCGATCGTCATTCCGCCGCTCCGTGACCGGCCCACCGATATTCGCGCCTTCGCCGAGTATTTCGCCGAGCGTGCCGCGAACCGTTTCGGTCTACGCGCGGTGCCGGTGTCGGAAGATGATGTCCAGGTGCTGAGTGAGTACCTATGGCCCGGCAACGTGCGCGAGATGGCGGCGGTGATGGATCGCGCCGTGCTCGTGGGCCAGGGGCGGGAGTTGAACGTCCGGGCCGCCCTCGGCCAGAGCACGCGACCGGTGCAGACGAACCTGGCGACGAACCCCGGCGCCGGCCGGCCGGCTCCGATCGAGCCGCTCGACGTGGTGATGCGCCGTCATATCGAGGCCGCGCTCCGCGAGACCTATGGTCGCGTCGACGGACCGCATGGCGCCGCGCGACTCCTGCAGATCAATCCGCACACGCTCCGCGCGCGCATGCGCAAGCTGCAGATCGATCGGCGCCGGTTCCGTTCACGCGAGCCGTAGCCTCGCTCGACCCGCACGGCCCCGGGGATGCCGCGGGGCCACCGAATTACGGAATCGCGGCTCAGGGCAGTTCGAACCGCCGCGCCAGGACGCGCGAAGGGGCGCCGCCAGTCGCCCAGACTGCCACGAGCCCGGTGTCAGCGGCCGCCAACACCGGATACAGCGCGCGACCTTCCGGTGCAAGCGTCACGACCGCTCCGAACGAGGCCTCTGCGCCAACCCGCAGCTCACGCGCGGACGCGACGCGCTGGCCGCCGACCGTCTCGTCCCACGCCACGACGATCCTGCCTCGATTGTTCACCACGATCTGCGGGTGGGACGGCTTCAGGCTGCCCAGCGTCGGGATGCGGATACGCGGCGTGAACGCGCGACCATCCCGTGTTGACGCGTAAAACAGTGCGCCCTGGGGATTCGCTCCGCCGATCCTCGTCGGCCACACCACGTGAGCGGTCCCTTCCCTGTCGACATCCATCGCCGGACCGTCGTCGGGGCAACCCTCGATCGCCCATTCGTCCTGGCTGACACGCACGGGCGTCGAGAACGATTTCCCTCCGTCCAGCGACACGGTGAACGCGATATCGCGGAGGTTGCCAGGGTACACGTGCCGCCACGCGCCGAAAATCGCGCCGTCCGACGCGGCGACCATCGCCGTCTTGCAGCAGTAACAGACGCCGTTCGCCAGTTCACGTTCTGCCGACGATGTCCGGTTGGCTGACGCGTAGTAGAGGCCGGAGCGCTGCGCCATCGCGACGCCATCGTGCGCCGCACCGCTGCGGTGGCCGGCGTGGCCGCTTCCCGCCCCCGTGCTGGCCGCGAGCCCACGGTGGTCCAGCCACAGCACGTGGGCGGTGCCGTCGCGGTCCAGGGCGACCGCCGGCCAGCCACGGTCGCCCTGCGCTCCGGGCGACTGAAGGGTCACCGGTGAACCAAATGTCCGTCCGCCGTCACGAGAGCGCGCCGTCTTGATCTCGGTGTTCTTCCCCCGTGCCGTCCACACCACGACAATCGCGGGCACCCTCGATGCCCCTTCCGGCACGAGGGCAATTCGTGGCGGCATCTCACCCCCCAGCCGCGCTTCGCCGGCCACGCGATTCACCTGGACGGGCGATCCGAACGTCGTCCCGCCGTCCCTGCTGACGGCCACGAACACGTCCGTCTTCCCGCTGATCGACGCGCCCCATGCGACGGCGACGAACGGACCGGCCGCGGCAACCCACGGAGTCGAGCTCGAGCGCCCCGGCACATCGAGTGGCGTCACGCGTGACACCTGGACGGCTCCGCCGTTCGAGACGACCAGCAGGAGACACCCCAGCATGAGAGACCACCGTGCAGCGCGGTCATGTAGGAAGGAGCCCTCATGCATGGTCATCACCTCGTCTCACCACACGATCTCGTCGCCACGCACCGTTGAGCCGACCCGGCGGCGGCGACAGCTACCAGCTCCACTCCACACCGGCGCTGGCATGGCGCCCCGGCGCCGGATAGTAGTAGAAGCCGGACGCGTCGTTGACCTGCACACGATTCGTATAGAGCGCGTCGCCGAGGTTCTCGCCGCGCGCGAAGACGCGCACACCCTTGATGCGGTATCCGCAGCTCGCCGACAGCACCGCGTAACCGTCGGCGGCCTCCGCGTTGGTGTCGTTCACGTAGGCCTTCCCGGCGAACACGACCGCTGCGGCGGCGTCCCAGCCACGTGGATCCACGTACGAGACGCGTGTCGTGCCCATGTGCGCCGGAATCCCCGGCAGGCGGTTCCCGCTGAACACGCCGAAGTCATCGAGCATGAACCGCGAGTACCCGTACGTGCCTTCAATTGACAGGGCGCGCGTCGCACGGGCGCGAACGGACAGCTCGATCCCGGTGTGAGTGGCTTTCGCCACGTTCCGGTACACCGTCACGTTGTCGATCGTCTCCGGGAGAATCTCGTCGTCGACCACCATCCGGTACACCGCAGCATCGAACGAGAGCATTCCGGACTGGCCGCGAAGACCGCCCTCGACACTGACACTCTTCTGCGGCTCCACCAGCTCGTTGAATCCGCCCGGCAGGCGCACCTCACCCAGCGTGGGCGCTTCGAAGCCCGTCGAGACGTTCCCGTACGCGACCAGATCGCCACGAAGCCGCGCCGTGAGGCCGATTTTCGGACTCACACGGGTGAACGTCCGCTGGTCGGTCGAGTCGCCGTCGGCCGGCAGCAGGTCGACCAGTTCGTACCGGATCCGATCGGCACGCACACCGACGGTCAGACTGCCAACCCCGCCGAGCATGATCTCGTCCTGCGCGTAGAAGCCTGCGTTCGACACGGTGTTGTCGTCGTTGCGGATCTGAAAAGCCGGTCGGCCTCCGGCGTTGACGAACCAGCGATCGTCGACCCACTGGACGTCGACGTCGGCGCCCGTGGTCAGCGCGTGACGGCCCCGCACCAGGCGATAGCGGCCGTTCACGACGTATCGCCACGCGTCCTGGTCGATGACGACGAAAATTGGGTGGAAGAGATCGCGAGTCTGACCGTACGAGCCGAACTCCACGGTCTGGCCGTTACCCAGGTGGTGCTCGTATCGGCCGCCAAAGCGATAGAGCGTGTTCTCCCGCCCCCAGTCGTTGATGACGTAGACCGGCCGCACCTGCGAGGGATCGGCCTCGAACTGTTCCCGGTCGAGGGTCCCGGGCAGGTCCAGGCTGGCATCGGTGCCGAGAAACGTGAATACGGCGCGCGACCGCTCCTTCGTCCAGTCCGCGCGGGCGGAACCGGCCCAGTTCCGAAGGCTGTTGTGGTCCCTGAAACCGTCGATAGTCGTGTAGCTGAACGTCCCGCCTATCACCAGGGGCCCGGCGCCAGACGAGCCCGCCACGTGCGCCTTCGCGAAGTCGAACGAGCCGCCCTCGGCGCGCATAGTGACGCCAGGGGTTCGCACGGGCGCACGCGTCACCACGTTCACGACGCCCCCCAGGGCCGCTCCGCCATAGAGCGCCGACGAGGGACCTTTCACCACCTCGATCCGTGCGGCGTTGGCAAGATCGATCTGGCCGTCGAAATGGGGCGTCTGTCCGTCGGGCTCCGTGACCGGGAATCCATCGGTCATCAGGACGACCCCGCGTGAGCCGAAGCCGGCGCGGATGCCGGCGCCGCGGATCGAGATGCGCAGATCGTCCACGCCCGAGACATCCCCCGCCGCGACGCCCGGAACGTACTTCAACGTCTCGACGAGGTTCACGCCCGGAGCGTTTTCCAGTACGCCGCCGGACACCACGCCCACTGATGCCGGCACGGACGCCAGCGTGCGTTCGTCGCGCGAGGCTGTCACCGTCACTTCGCTCGCGTACCCGCCGACGGCCAGCCTGACGACAAGCGGCTGTCCGATCGCTGTTCCGGCAATGTCCCGGCTCTCCGGCCGGAACCCTGACAACTGGATCGTGAGACGGACTGCTCCCTCGGGCAGGCTTCGAACTGCCCACGAACCATCCCCCTGAGAATGTGTAGCCGCCAGAACAGTGCCGGCTGCGCCGGTTATGAGAATCGTCGCGCCCGGCAACGGCAGCCCGGATTGATCCTGCACGGTTCCCGTCAGCGCCGACGACTGAGCCTGGACTGGTGCTGCGGTCCAGGCCAGCAGCATCAGGCCTGTGATGAACGTGACGAAACGCATGGACACTCCTCCCCGCGCCTTCGTGCGCCAACTGCGACACAAACGGCTCTCGAGCCGCCGGTGCTGTCCGCGGCCGCCGCCGTGGCGAGTGGGCGCCTCCCTGACAGAGCGCACCACCCGACACACGGACCCGGAAGCTCCCGGGCACACGAGTGCCGTTACTGAATGGGCTGTGGCGTTACAGGCGAGGCGGTGGAGGATCGGGAGGTGCTGACAGGCCTGCCGGCGCGATCGTCGCGGCGAGCAGCATCGTGCCCTGGGAACGGGGTGCCGCCGGCGTGGCCGGCTGAGGCAACGGCCCCGCGCCCCCGAAGAGGGTCGGCAGCACGGCCGTGTCGGTGTCGCCGGCGCTCTGCATCAGACAGATCCGCGATCCCGGCGCCGGCTTGTGGTGCATCGGGCACATCGCATGGTCGCCATGCGTGCAGTTGCATGCGAACAGCTCTTCGACCGACCCCAGCCAGGAGACCGTCGGCGCGAGCGCCAGCGTCGCGGCTTCGCAAAGCAGCCACGCAAACGCCAGTCGAGGGAGAATCCGGCGCAAGTGCCTCATGCGACCAGTTCACAGTAGCGCCGAGCCGTGCCGGAAGTCAAAAAGATGCGTGCAGCCGGCTCTGCAGACGCCCACCTGAGTCTACCGCCTCGACTTCCTCCGCGCGCCTGGCCGGGCTTGCTTCCCTCCCCTGGCCGCTCGACGCTCCTCCACCCGCAGCTTCGCGAGCTTCGTGATCAGCGCGAGTGGCAGCGGCGCATCCAGGTCAAAACGCACTGTCCCGGCGCCGGACTTGTGGGCCGCCAACTGCTTCCCATACCGCTCCATCATGCTGGCGGTCCTCGGGTAGACGCTGACATGGTCCCTGAACCCCGCCATGTACAACAGGTACTTGCCGTCGAGGTCGAAGGTCGGAATCCGGTAGCTGATGCGCTCTGTGATGCCAGGAGCGGCTTTCCTGATTGCGGCACGAATCTGCCGAAGCGCCTTCGCAGCCTTCGGGGGTGCCGAGGCGATGTACTCGGTCACGGTCGCTGGAGTGGCCATTGCAGGATGCTGGATCAGAGGGGGTGGTCGTACACCGTCAGACTGCTAGCCCCGGATTATTCATGAAACGCGTCGGTCAAATCGGCCCCTTCGCTGTCATCGGCCTGTCAGACGGCTCATCGTAGGCCTGAACCCTCGTTCAGGTCACGAAGAGCCGGCTGCCATCTCCCTGGAGCACGCCGAAGTATACACGCGCGAGATCGCCCAGGACGTGGATCGCCATGCCCGGGAGGATGGTCCCCTTCCGCCGCGCGAGGGTGCCATAGAGCATGGAGGCGATGAACAGCCCCGGTCCCATGATCAGGACGGCGCCGATCCCGTGTGTGATGTGCGATGCGGCGAAGACCAGGCTGGTGAGCCAGATGGCGTTCTCGCGGTCATGTCTTTCGATCCCGGTCTGCATGTACCCGCGAAACCCCGCTTCTTCCACCACGCCCGCGGTGAGCCCGCCCATGATGAACATGGACCACCGGTAGGACGTGGTCGGATACACGCTCAGATCGGGCGTGGGCGACATGCGGCTGATCACGATCCACAGCCCGTACAACAGCCCCAGCAGCCCCATGACGACTCCGGCCGCGAGGCCGTCAGCGCCACGCGGGCCTGGCGGCCAGAGCCTGAGACTCTGGTGCCGCTGATCTGCGGTCCCCCTCGGAGGCCCCCAGCCATTGAGCCACACCAGCAGGAGCCCGAGGTAAGCTGCGGTCACCACGGCCGCCCAGGGAAGATCCGGGCGAACGCGCGCGTTGACCCGTGCGAGCAGCATCCACGGGAGCAGACCGGCCGCGACAATGAGCAGCCCGGTCAGTATCGGCGCCAGATAGCGCCCGGGGCCCGGCCGTCGCCCGGTCGGCTGCGCTGCGTCTTGGACGGCTGTCATGGGAGTCAACACATCCAGGCCTGTTGGGAGAGCGGTACAAGGTGCGGCTTCAGCCGCGGCAGCCCAGAGCCCACCGGAACCGTGGCCTGCAAACGGGGGCTAGGCATCGCTGCCCGTATCGTCAGCCGTCTCGAAGAGATGCTTGAAGAACCTCTCCGGTGAGTTGAGGAAATCACGCGTGATGAGGTAGTGCGTGGTCTCGCGATAGTCGACCCGCTGGATCGCATCGCCGTCGAGACTGAAGAGGACGGCAGCCTCGAATGCCACCTGTGCACTCATGGCACTCGTGATACCCATGGTACCCGGCATTATTTCCCCGTGGGCTGGCCCGGCTGCTCCGGACCAACCCGGTACGGCCGCATCATCTCGTTGTCCTCGTGCTCGACGATGTGGCAGTGCCAGACGAACTGGCCGGGCGTGTCGAAGCGCGCGCGGATGCGAGTCACCTCTCCCGGATACGCGGTGACGGTGTCCTTGAGCCCGAGCTCCGTCGGCTCGGGATCGCGCGGTTCACCGTCGAGCTCGACCGGCGGGTGCGCTTCGTGCTCGTCGGGCTCCTCGATTTTCAGTGCCTGTCGGTTGACGACTTCGAACACGACCTCGTGCACGTGCATCGGGTGTGCGTCCTCCGTCAGGTTGTAGAACTCCCACACTTCGGTCTCGCCGACTGCCGGATTCTCGGTGACAGGGTCGGCCCACATGCGGTGCTCGGGTCGATCGTCGCTGCCGATCGTGCCGAGCACGGCGGCCGCCGGACCGTCGGTGACCTGCGACATTTCTTCGAGCAGCGCGAGGCGACGTGTCCGATCGGCAGCCGGGAGCGGAGTGATCGCGGGCAGCTGCAGGAACGCCGGCGGCGTCGTGACATCGACGGAGCGCGGCGGGCCGACCCTGAACTGCATGATCTGCCCGGTCGACTCATCGTCGGCCGGATCGAAATCCTCAGCCGGAACGCCTCCCCCGAACGGCTCGTCTGGTCCGACATTGCGCAGCACATACCAGTCCTGCTGTACGTTGGTGAAATCCACGATCAGATCGGCGCGCTCGGCGAGTCCCATCAGCAGCCGGTTGTTCTGGTTCTCGGTGATGTTCACCGGCGCGGGCAGGAATCCACCCTCGTTGCCGATCTGCCAGACCTCGACGCCGGGAATGCTGCCGAAGTCGAGGATGAGGAAGCGCGACTGGCAGCCGTTCAGGAAGCGGAAGCGGTACCGCCGCTGCTCGACGTCGAGAAACGGCCACGTGTTGCCGTTCACCATCATGCAGTTGCCGAAGAACTCGGGGTTCCAGATCGGCGACACGTCGGTGTCCGGGATGAACGGGCCCGCGAACTCGTCGAAGAACGCCCGCGTATCCGGGTAGAAGAGAGACCCGTCGTAGCGGAACGATCGATCCTGTATCGCGACCGGAATCTCGTGGTAGGCCTTGTTCGGCGGGAACCTGTCACCTTCCCTCGGAGCCGGGCCGGGGAGCACGGCCGGCCCGCCGGTTCTCGAGTCGAGCACGGCCTTGTCGCCGGCGGGTCCGCCGCGGACGATGTAGAACCCGGCGGGGCCGGCATAGACGTTGAGCCGCGTCATGCCGAGTGCATGGTCGTGGTACCAGATCGTCGACGCGCGGTTGGCGTTCGGATACTGGAACACTGCGTA
Organism: Vicinamibacterales bacterium; assembly: GCA_035620975.1. Taxonomy (GTDB): domain Bacteria; phylum Acidobacteriota; class Vicinamibacteria; order Vicinamibacterales; family 2-12-FULL-66-21; genus DASPFV01. Next base: position 51,598 of record DASPFV010000219.1, on the reverse strand, counting down.
TCCCGGTCCCCACGACGCACCGAAGCCCGCCGCGGCCTTGCCCTTGAAGAAGTCGTACCAGGTGCCTTCCCGTGCATAGCCGTTGGGAATGTCGTTCGCATTCGGCAGGTACCAGGCTTCGGCGTAGCCGTCGCTCTCGTCCCCCACACCGACGGCCCCATGCACGTGCGTGACGATGGGCACTGGACCGGTATATGACCCGGGGGTCCCCATGCCGTCGAAGGAGGGCCTGCTATCACGGCCGGCCGTCCCGCCGGGCGGATTCGCCCAGTGCAGCGTCTGATCGACCGGGAGCAGATGGGGCAGATAGGAGCCCTGCGCGTCGACCAGCTCGTTGATCCACTTGACGCGGACCGGCCTGTTCCACATCGCCTCGATCGTCAGCGACGGCGCGTTGTGGATGAGGAGGCCCCTGCGGTTCGAGCTGCTCACCGCCCCATACCCCCAGACCGTCGTGGCAGGCAGATCCGACGGCAGAATCTGCTGGCTGAACTGCCGCATCGAGATTTCGTAGTAGTCGACCGGTTTGCCCCCGGGCGTCGGGATGATCCCGGCCCGCGGCATCACGGGCGGAACGAGCAGCGGCGTGGCGTACTTGCTGATGCCCGTGGGGTCGAGCATCCCGCCGGGGACGGTCCCGGCAGAGACGTACCGCGTTCCGCCGAATCGTGCGGACAGAAAGAGACCGCCACCAGCGGCCGCTCCGATCCTGATGAAGTCTCTTCGGGTGGTTCCGAGGGTCGGGACGTGCGTCTTTCGCAGCATGGGGAGCCTCCGCTCGAGCACCGCGTTCGCAGGTACACGGCCGCCCCTCGAGAGCAGCGGCGGCTGCTCCCCTGCCGGTTGCCGGACCTCCCGTGGGCGACAACCGATCGAGGCGGCTGCCGGATACTCCCCAGAAATGGAACCGCTGCGCTCCGGCCTTCAAACCCGGGGCCAGCGGTGCGCGTCGTGGAGAGGTCCGGAAACCCCACGCGAAAACCGAACGATGCGTGGATGGACGTGACGTGTGGCGGCGGTCCGTATCAGAGGAATGCGCCGGAAAACCGGCAGAGCATCCCCTGAACCGCGAACGAACGCTCACGCAGTGGTTGCATCGCCGCTGAGGCGCCGATTGCGTTTGCGATCGCCGGGTTCGGTCCGCACGGTCTCCGGGCTGCCGACATCGAGGGCCTCCGGATCGCACGATGGGGGCACCCGATGATCGTGACACGGCCGGGGCAGCCGGCCGATGGCACGCTGCGCCTGGCGTCGCAATCGCAGCCCGGGCTCTACTTCGCGCACACTGACGTGCAAGGCGCACCGGCCTACGAGCATGCGCTGGCGGCGGCGTTCGACGCGGTCGAGGCAGTCACCGCTCATCTGCGGGGCGCGATGGTCTGAGGGGAAGGCCGGGGGGCCGCGGCCTATAATTCCTTCGAATCCGTGCCGCTGACCCCTGGCCTGCGGATCGGCGCCTACGAAGTCCTCTCGCTGCTCGGTGCCGGCGGGATGGGAGAAGTCTACCGTGCGCGCGACACGTCGCTGAATCGGGACGTCGCGCTGAAGGTGCTGCCCGACCTCTTTGCGAACGATCCTGATCGTCTCGGACGCTTCAAGCGTGAGGCGCAGGTTCTCGCCGCCCTCAATCATCCAAACATCGGTTCCATTTACGGCCTCGAGCCATCCGCTGGGCCATCGGTGCTGGTGCTGGAGCTGGTCGAGGGTCCCACGCTGGCCGACCGTATCGCGCGAGGCGCTCTCCCCCTGGAAGAGGCTGCGTCGATCGCGCAACAAATCGCGGAGGCCCTCGAAGCGGCGCACGAGCACGGCATCGTTCATCGAGACTTGAAACCCTCCAACATCAAGGTGCGCGCCGACGGCACGGTCAAGGTGCTCGACTTCGGGCTCGCCAAGGCGCTCGACGCGGTGGCCAGCCCTCCTGACGCGTCGCTCTCGCCCACGCTGACCAGCCCTGCCGAGACGCGGCTCGGGGTGATCATGGGGACCGCGACCTACATGAGCCCGGAGCAGGCGCGCGGGTTGCCCGTCGACAAGCGAGCCGACGTGTGGGCGTTCGGGTGTGTGCTCTACGAGATGCTGACCGGCCGGCGGGCGTTCGCGGGCGAGGACGTCTCGGTGACCCTGGCGAGAGTCATCGAGCGGGAACCGGACTGGAATGCCCTGGCCCGCGCAGCTCCGGCGTCGATGGCGCGGCTCGTGCGACGCTGCCTGCAGAAGAACCCGCGTGACCGCCTCCGGGATATCGGCGACGCGCGACTGGAGCTGCGCGAGGCGCTGGCGACCCTGGGCCAGGGGACTGCGGAACCGGCCGCCTCGCCGGCCCGTCATCATCCGCCGATGACCCTGGTCGTGGCTGTGGTGGCCGCGCTGGCCGCTGGCGCAGCCGGTACGTTCTGGCTGACGCGGGATTGGCGGCGTGACTCCGGATCCCCGGGAGCTGCGAGCGTACTTCAGCCCCTCAGCACCGAGATCAACCTGAGTGCAGATGCGCCCCTGGCGCTCGATTCAGAGGCTGCCGACGTTGGATACGATTCGACGCTGCTCGACATCTCGCCGGATGGCCGAACGATTGTGTACGTGGGATTGTCGGCCGGGACGAGTCAACTCTTCGTCCGGCAGTTCGACAGCTTCGAGGTGCGGGCGCTCGATGGAACTCAGGGAGCCATTCACCCGTTCTTCTCGCCCGATGGCCGGTCCGTCGGCTTCCTGACCAACGACAAGGTCAAGGCCTATTCCCTGGCGACCGGATCGACCACGACCATCTGCGACGCCCGTGTGGCGGTGGTCGCGACGTGGACCGGCGATCAGGTCTTTTTCGCCTCAGACGAAGGACGACGACTGTCACGCGTCAGTATTCGAGGCGGCACGCCGGTCATTGCTGCCCAGGCGAGAGACGGCTACCGGTACGGACGAGTGACACCTGACGGGAGACACGTCCTCGTGACTTTCAAACGTGAAGGGATCAGCTCTGACTTTGCGCAGATTCTCCTCGTGAATCTCGAGACACACGAGGCAAAAAGCCTGACTGCTGATGGATACGACGCACGGCTCACGACAAACGGGTATCTGGTGTTCGGCCGCTCGGGAAGTGCCTTCGCGGCGAGATTCGACGCGGAGCGAGCGCAACTCGACGGCGAACCGGTACCGATCGCCTCCGGCGTTCGGATGCATGCCTTGTACCCGCACCTGCAGCTTGCGGTCTCCGGCGCCGGTGTCCTCGCCTACGTCCCGGGTGGCGACGTCGGCATCGCGGAAGTGGCCTGGGTGAGCCGGCATGGGGACGTTGAGTTTCTTGGGGTCGAGCCGCGCGTGTACGGCATGTTCGATCTGTCCGATGATGGTCGCCGGGTCGCCATCCATGTGGCCGACAACAGGGACTATGTGCTCATCCACGACATCGAACGCAACGTGGCCCGCCGCCTGCCGACGGCGGAGGCCGCCGGCTGGCCGAAATGGTCGCCCGCAGGAGACGCGCTCGCGTTCACGAGCTTCGCCGCCGGCCAACCGTACCGGGTCATGATCCAGCAGATCGACTCGGATCGCCCTCCGGTTACCGTTGTCGAGTCCGAGGCCCGCCTCACGCCAACCACGTGGGGTCGCGACGGACGGCTCACGTTCTACGAGTTCCCGAGCAATCGCATTGGCTTCGTAACGCGTGCGGGCGAGGCGGCCTGGTCTGCGCCGCAGTATTTCAGTTTCAGCGGAAGCACCCATGACATTTCCCAGGACGGCCGATGGATCGCGTACGCGGATGCCGGGGATGCATCGGGGGGCGGGATCAGTGTCCGGCCGTTGACCTCGGGGGAGCGCGTACGGAGGATTTCGGATGCGGGCACGGAACCGAGGTGGTGCCGGGGATGCAACGAGGTCATCTTCCGGAGGGGCAACCAGTGGTTCGGCGCGCCCGTGAGCCTGCAGCCGGATTTCGAATGGAAGCCGCCTCGCCCGATCCTGCGGACCGAGTTCAACGACAGCCCTGGTCCGTCGTGGGCGTTGTCAGCCGACGGTCAACGCATTCTCGTCCTCAAAAGAAAGGAAGAGCTTCCGCGAACCAGGGTGCGTGTGATCCACGGATGGCTCGCCGGCGCACCGCGGCCGCACTGAGCGAGTTGCAGTTCCCTGCAGGATGCCCACGACGAAGGCGATGACTCCGGTCAGGGACACCGTGAAGGTGGTGCTGCTGAACGATGCCGACGAGCTGCTGCTGATGTGCATGGACGACCCGACGATCCGGGGGATCGGGGAGGAGTACCAGGGCCGCTTCTGGACCTTGATCGGCGGACGGATCGAAGAGGGCGAGGCGCTGGTGGAGGCCGCCGCCAGAGAGATCCTGGAGGAGACCGGACTCGCTCGCGAGGTCGTCGATTTCGGCCCAGTCGTCTGGTACGGCACCCTCGATCTCATCTTGCGCGGCGAGCCAACCCACATCGTGCAGCAGTTCATCGTAGCGCGAACGGGGGTCAGGACCGTGTCGCTCGACCACCTCACGGAGGAAGAAGCGGGCGTCGTGACGCAGGTGGAATGGTTCTCGATGGATCGGCTCGTGTGGGGAGACGAGATCGTCTATCCCACAATCCTGCCCGACGTGTTACCGGCCATCATCGCCGGCGACTACCCGCACCCTCCTCTCCGGATCGATCTGGGGGCATCTGCCAGGCGTCGGTCCGGGGAAGGCGCGCCATGAACCGGCTGGCCGGCCGCCGTCGCGGGTGATACGCTTCGGGCCGGCGTCACACCGCAATGGGACTCTTCGACGTCTTCAAGAAGCCCGCGGAGCACGAGCACCCGCTCTTCGGACGACTGCAGCACGTGCGCGGACGCTGGCGCGGCGGGATCGAGCTGGAACCGGGGACGCGCGTCGTGCTGTTCCTGCCGGGTCCACGTGGCGGACCCGACGCCGGCGCCCTCCGCATCGCCGAACGCGCGGCAGAATCGTGGGCCGCCGTACGGCGGCAGGTCGAAGCGGAGCTGTTCGCGCATTACGAGGCCGGGCGGGAAGCCGGCATCGAGGGGATCCCTGCGCTGTCGCGCCCCGGCGATGTGTGGCCGCACGTGACGCTCTCCTCGGTCGAGATCCAGCCGTTCCGCGGCATCGACACGCAGGTCGCGATGCAGGTGGTATGGGATGAGGAGCACACGCTGGGTGCGATGATCCGCGACGGCCGGCTCGACGGGCTGAACGGCAGCATCCTGGAGCCACGCTGACGCTCACCGTTCGAGGACACGGCGATGAGAACGCTGACGGTCGCCTTCTGCATGCTCCTGTTCGTCGCAGCCCGGGCTGCACCGGGGCAGCAGACGCCCTCAACCGCCGCTCAGGGTCCGCCCGCCCTCGATGACGGCTGGAAGACCGCGGGCGCGCACACGGCGGGCGTCGATCCGGTCCGCCTGTCCGCGATGACCGCTGCCGTCCGCGCCTGGCCCGAGCTCGGGGTCCACGCCATCCTGATCGAACGCGCCGGCCGGCTCGTTTACGAGGAGTACTTCGACGGATTCGATCAGCGCTGGGGCGAACCGCTCGGACGGGTCTCGATGTCGCGCGACTCGCTCCACGATCTCCGCTCCGTGACCAAGAGCGTCGTCAGCGCGCTCTTCGGCATCGCGCTGGGCGCCGGAGCGATCGAGACGCTGGAAGACCCGGTCGTCAGGTGGTTTCCTGAGTACGCGGATCTCGACACCGCCGAGCGCCGTCGGGTGACGCTGGGCCACGTGCTCGGGATGACGTCCGGTCTGGAGTGGAACGAAGAGATCCCCTACACCGATCCGCGGAACGACGAGATCCGGATGACGCGCGATCCCGAGCCGCTGCGGTATGCGCTGTCGCGACCCTTCGCGCACGAGCCGGGCTGGGAGTTCACTTACAACGGCGGCTCGACGCAGGCCCTGGCGGCCGTGGTGTCGCGCGCGACGAACACGCCGCTCCGCGATTACGCACGCACTGTGTTGTTCGAGCCGCTGGGCATCTCGCGTTTCGAGTGGCTCGGCGATCTTGCCGGTATGCCGTCGGCGGCCTCCGGCCTCAGGCTGCGAGCGCGGGACCTCGCGAAATTCGGCTCGCTCTACCTGCACGGCGGCCGATGGAACGGCAAGCAGGTGATTCCGGCGGACTGGGTGGAGATCTCCACCAGGCGCCACTTCCGGTTCCGTCAGCGGACCGGCCCTGACGCCGGCGGCGAGTTCGGCTACTCGTACTTCTGGTGGTACAACTGCTATCCGAGTGCAGCCGGGCTCATAGAGACAAGGGCCGCGGTCGGCAACGGGCAGCAGCGAGTTTACGTCCTGCCCGGTCTCGACATGGTGGTGACGATCTTCGCCGGCCGGTACAACGATCCCGGGGCCTCGACGCTGGCGACGCGGCTCCTCCGGGATCACGTGATTCCTGCCGTCAGAACCGGGATCCGTCCCGGGTGCCCCGGCGCATGAGGCGCTGAAGACCGGAGGGCTGAGCGGCCATTCTGGCCGGGGCCTCGCCTCCGATGGCCGTGGGCCAGCGGCCCTCCCCGGATACCTGTTGACACGAGCTGCGCGGTGGTGGACCGGTTCTCGCGCATCCCGGGCTTCGTGGCCGAGGGCGCGCATCACGCGGTCCGCGAGCGCGCGCCCCGGCAACTGACAGCCGCCTGCGCGACAGCCGCTACGAACCAGGCGGCTGGTACGCCAGACTCTTCCTTGCGGCCTGATCGATCTCCTCCGGCGAGAGCAGCGGCGTGGTTTTCAGTGCGACGGCGCCGGTGGCGTTGACGGCCAGCGACACGGCGGCGGCGGTCACGTTGTCCGGCGCGTCCATTATGATGTAGACGTCGGACTCGCCGAACGCAAAATAGAACGCCTCGACGTTGCCGCCGAAGGAGGAGGCCATCTTCTGCACGACGGTCTTCCGCTTCGACCCGCCGTCCTTCAGCAGCCCCTTCGTGCCCTCCGCGGAGTAGGAAGCCTGGACCAGGTATTTCGGCACTGCTCACCTCCAGTGGCGCGAACTGTAGGTGTGCCGTTCGCCGGGTGTCAAGGACTGACTCGCTCGCCGGCCTTCGCTCCACCGTGCCTCACAGACGAGAGAGGACCGACCTCTCCAGCCCCATGATTCGTCCCCCTTTGGTTGGCACGGCGATGCGCTCCTGGCTGACGGGCGATGTCCCAATCCCGTCGCCCCGCACGTCATTGGATCGAACCGCCGAATTCACGGTGGCGTATCCGGCAAGGAGGCGAACGATGGCGGATTTTCTGTTGATCTACCAGGGTGGGGACCCGTCCTGGCGCGAGAAGCGCTCGGAGGCGGAGATCGAGGCGGCCATGCAGGCCTGGGGGCAGTGGTTCAAGCAGCTCGAGTCGACCGGAAACCTGCGCAATCCGGGTGCGCCGCTCGCGCCGGGCGGCGTCGTGCTTCGCACCAACGGCCGGGGTATTCAGACCGACATGGCGATGGCCGAGGTGAAGGAGCTCATCGGGGGCTATTCGATCATCGCCGCCGACTCGCTCGAGCAGGCGGCCGAGCTCGCGAAGGGGACGCCGTTCCTGCGCAACAACCCGAACGGCTGCGTGCACGTGCGGCCGATCATGCAGATGGGTTAGGCGCGTGCCTCTCGACCTGGAGGGCAAGCAACTCGCGCTCGTGCGGCGTGCGCGCCCGGGCCAGGGCCTCGGCCAGAAAGCGACGGGCCGGTTCTTCGGAGCCGGCCCGCGTGTAGAGGTTCGCGAGCACCGCCGCCACGACATGCGTGTGCGGAAGCCGGCCAGCCGCGCGAACGGCCTCGACGATCGGAATCGCCGCCTGCGGGCCATCGCGGAACGAGATCGCCACGGCACGGTTCACTTCGACCATCGGTGAGCGATCGATCTCGAGCAGGCGGTCGTAGAGGCTGCAGATCGAATTCCAGTCCGTCTGCTCGAAGGTGGCTGCCTCGCAGTGTCTGGCGGCGATGGCCGCCTCCAGATGAAACGGCGTGGCGGCCACAGCCTCCATCCGGGACGATTGGGCGAGATAGGCGTAGCCCTGCCGGATCAGCGCGCGATCCCAACGCGAACGGTCCTGACAATCGAGCGGCACGAGCCGCCCCTGATCGTCGATCCGGGCGTCCAGTCGTGCCGCGGTGAAGCACATGAGTGCCAGCAGGGCAACGGTCTGGCTGTTCGCAAACGACGACTCCTCGACGAGGAGCCGGGCGAGCAGCATCGCGTCCCTGCACAGCTCGCGCAGGATTGGCTTTTCACCCGTCGACAGATAGCCCTCGTTGAAGAGCAGGTAGAGCGCGACGTGCACCGTGTCGAGCGCGGTGTGCCGCCCGGACTCCGGCGGCAGCTCGAAGCGCACGTCTCTCAGCGTCTGGCGCGCCCTGTACAGCCGCTTGTTGATGGTCGATTCGGTCGAGAGCAGCGCATGGGCAATCGCGGGCACGGACAAGCCACACAGTGTCTTGAGGATCAGCGTGACCCGGCTCTCCACGGGAAGGCTCGGATGACAGCACATGAAAATCATCCGAAGCTGGTCGTCCTTGATCCAGTTCTCGCCGAATGCCTCGTCCACCGTCCGGGCGAGCGTCCACTCGCTGTCGAGATACATGGCGAGATCGGCCGCGAACGTCCGACGCGTTCGCTCCCGCCTGATGGCGTCGATGGCGCGGTTCCGCGCGGCCGTCAGCAACCACGCTGACGGGTTCTCCGGAAGGCCCTGGCGGCCCCAGTCGCGCAGTGCCGCGATGAACGCGTCCTGCATCACGTCCTCGGCGAGCTCGAGGTTCTGCGGCCCGAGAATGCGTGTGAGCACGGAGATGAGGCGGCTCGCGTCGCGCCGGAAGAGGCTCTCGATCTCCGCCGGTATGGCTTCAGGCATGGTCAGGATTGTCGTATCGCGACGGTGTACAGCGGCGCACGCCGGAAGATCGACGGCAGTGAACGCAGCAAGCGAATCGAGGCATAGCCGGCGCGCTCGAACAGCGTACTCGCTCCGGCCCGGCTCACAGGATACGGCACCCAGCGGCTGGGCCGGCTCGTGTCGTACTCGACGATGAGAAAGGCGTGCCGTTGTTTCATGTGAAGTTCGCAGCCGCGGATGAACCCCGCCTGATCCTCGACATAGTGCAGCGAGTTGGCCGAGAAGAAGGCATGCGCCCCAATTCCACGCAAACATACAGACACGAAGAAGAGACGAAGGTTATTCGCGAAGATTTCGTATTTGAACCTTGAATTGAACCTTGAACCTGAGCCTGCAACTCCGAAATTTGACAATGTAGCTACAAGAAGCTACATTGGCCCAGATGAAGACGGTTGGCGTCCGCGAGCTGAAGAACCGGCTGAGTGAGTACATCCGCCTGGTCCGCGCGGGGGAGGGCGTGCTGGTGACCGACCGCGGTGAAGTCGTGGCCGAGCTCACCGCCCCCGGGCACAGGTCGCTCGACGCCTCGATCCCGGCAGGGCTCGTCACGCTCGCCCGGCGAGGGCTGGTCACGCTGGGCGCACCCGCCGGCAACGACGCCTATCCCCCGCTCCCAGGAACGCGGAGGCGGAAGCGAACCGCGAGGCAGCTTCTCGACGAAGAGCGCGGCGAACGGTGAGTCTGTACGCCGAGTCGAGCGCCGTGCTCGCCTGGTTGCTCGACGAGTCTGCCAGTTTCTCCGTGCGCCAGCTGCTGGCGAGCGCGGACATGGTCACCGCCTCGGATCTCACCCTGGTCGAGTGCGACCGGGTCCTGCTGCGAGCGGCCGCCCTGGGCGAGTTGACGGAGGCCGACGCCGCCGATCGGCGGGCACACCTGGCGGCCGCGGCCTCGCATTGGCACGTCCTGCGGATCGGGCCGGAGGTCGTCGAGCGTGCGCGGCAACCGTTTCCCGGGGAACCCGTCCGGACGCTCGACGCGATCCATCTGGCGTCGACGCTGGTCGCCCGCTCTGCCGTCGCCGGGCTCGAGCTCCTCAGCCTTGACGAGCGGATCCGGAGGGCCGCCTCGAGCCTCGGCGTCCGCGTTCAGCCCACGCTCATCCCACCGATGCAGCGCTGACCTGATGGCGGCACCGGTTCAAGGTTCAAGCCTGAACCTTGCGCCCTGAACCTCGAGCCTGAAAGAGCGGCCGCTCAGGTATGGCCGCCACGCTCCGCGATCAACCGCATCGCCGGCCGGCTGACGAACGACTGATCGTGGAAGCGTTCGCCCCATGCCAGCGGTGTCACGTCCCGATACTCGTGCATCCTCTCGTCGTCGACACCGCGCAGCTGCTTCCGCAGCGATGCCCTGACGTTCGGATCCGCACCATGGTCGAGGAGCAGGCGGCAGAACTCGTCAGTGCGGCGCAGGCGGATCGGCTGCGTGACGACGCAGCCGAAGAGCGCGGTGTGGCCGCCGAAGCCGCCGGCATCGACGGCTGCCCTGCCGTCGACCGGGGCGCCCTGCGCGAGCAGCCAACGGGCGATCGCCACCTCGTCGAAATCCACGCACATGTGCAGCAGCGTGGCGCCTGCCAGCGGCGTCCCGTGCAGCGCGAGCGTGTGGTCGGCCGAGCATCCAAGGTCGGGTGGATAGATCTCTTCGTGAGCGAACGTCCGCGACAGCACGCCGGGATCGCGCCGCAGGTGCGCCTGCAGCAGATCGATTCGGCCGCGATGGACAGCCATCGCTGGCGTATCCGGCAGGTGGACCCCGTACCGCATCAGGAGCTCGAGACACCGGTGCTTCCCCTGCGGACTGCGGCCGTAGGTCTCGAGGAGGAGCCCCACTGGCGCCAGAGGGTTTCCGTGCGCGTCCGCGAGCTCCGCGCCGTGGTCGAGCAGGAAGGCCAGGCCGTCGGCGTTCTGCGTCTCGCACGGACCCATCACTGAATCCTGCGCGGGCCTGGCGCCCATGCTGTGCAGCAGCGTCGCGGTCTCGATCTGCCCCTGGAGACACGCGCGATCGAATGCGAACTGCACGTCGTCGGCCCCGAGATCCCGCAGGGCGCCGATGATGCGGTCGCGGCCGAGGTTGGCCGCATACGACATCGGCGGTCCCCAGTTCCCCTTCACGCCGCGCGCGTCCTCGTGCAGCAGATACGGGTACCGCAGCACGAGTGCGCGAACGGTGTCGAGGTCATCGCGGCAGATGGCGTCGGTCATGCGGCACGCGAGCACGAGCCGCGGCCAGCTCGCGAGGCCGTAACTTCGGGCCAGGGCGTGCTGGGCATCGGCCAGACGCGCATGGGCAGGATTGATTGGATGGCGGCGTGACGCGTGAAGATCCGCCAGCGCGTCGGGATGGCCGCGCCTGATCGCGTCGAGCAGGTCGCGCGCCTGGTGCCTCAGCTGATCGAGATTGGGCCTGACGGGCAGATGGCGAGGGGACACAACGAGCCTCCTTGTCGCATGCCCGTTGTCCGCCAGTCGGGCGAAGGAGGTTCGTCGGGAACCTGCCGTTGAATACCGGGTCAGGTGGACTCGGTCCTCTCCGCGGACGGGAGGCGTCCTGCACGCCCGCGGAGAGTATACAGCGACGGAGGACCCGGATGAGGCAGCGGCCAGCCCCTCAGCTGATCCGCGTTCAGTGGCCGGAACGGACGAGCGGCCCCCCTCGCGCGGCTGCCTGAAGCGGCCATGGCTCCCTCTGCGCCGCGGCGAGCAGCGCTCCGCCGAGCAATGCCATGTTCTTGGTGAAGTTGATCATGTCGTTCATCCGCTGCTGGGCGTCCTGCTCCTTCCAGAACGCGTGCATCTGCGGCGAGACGCCGAGCAGGAACGTCGTGATGAGTCCGGCGCCTATTTTCGGGCGCGCCCCGGTCAGGAGGCTCAGGCCGCCCGCGAGTATCAGCAGCCCCGAGCCGACCACGGAAACCTCTGGAGCTGGCACGCCCTTGCTGCGCGCGTACTCGACCAGCATGCTCCGATTCAGGAAGTGGTTGACGCCGTTGTATACGAAGTAGCCGCCGAAGAGCGCGCGTCCCACCAGCTGCGCTGCGGTTTCGGCTGTCGGCCACCAGTCGCCGCCGACATGCCGTTCCTCCGGATGGGCCAGGCCGGCCGGCGTGCGGAGCGGTGCCGCACCGGGCGGGAGCGGCCCCGACGCCGGATAGATACCGGACCCGCTGACGTCTTCAACCTGCGATGAGCGATTCTCTGGCATATGCACCTCGTCCCTAGCGCCTCTTGCTGGTCCGTCCTCCCCCCGTTCGCGAGCCCGACCATCGGCGCCCCGAACTGCCCCGCGACTGCTTCTTCGATCCGGTGCCCGAGGCCCCGGGACGGTTGCCGCCTTTTTTCTTTCGCCGCGACGCACGGCGCGACGCGAGCTTTCGTGCGCCCGGTGCGTCCGGTTTCGACCCCTTGCCGCGCCGGGCCGCACGACCGCCCGGGCCGCCACGCTCGCCCGCGACCTCCCCCGTGCTCTCCGATGTCGTGCGCGTGTCGCCGCGGGATGCCGTACCGCGTGCACGACCTCCACGACCTCCGCCCCCACCGCCGGTGGTCTCGTCAGCGGCTTCTCTTTCGTTTGCCTGGCGCGGGCCCCGTGCCATCTGGTGCTCCTCCCGGGGCACAGTGGCCGCAAGAGTCGTGCCCGTGACGAGCTGAACCGATACGGCCCGTCCTCACAGTGTCGCGCGTACTGGTGTGAACGCTGGGGGGCGTGTATACCGCGACTGAACCATAGCGACTGCAACAGGGAGTAGATCCGCGGCACGGAGCGGGAGTTCTGCCGCAACGGCGCGGTCGAGTTGTTGCGCGAGCATTCGAAAGGACCGGACGAGATCGGCGCGCTCCCACCTCGACGATCCGCGCCGCCCTGCGGACGCGCTGAGAGACTTCAGCTCTGCACCCGGCCGCCGCCCGGGATAGAATCCCGTCCAATTCACGTGCCCTGGGATCTCCGGGGCACGATACCGGAGCAGCCTCGAGATGATCAGACTTCGCACGATTGCGTTCCTCGTCCTCGCGTTCTCGATCGGCGTGTCCGGCACGCAGCGCGCCATGCCCGCGGCGGCGGTCGCCGGCGTGTCGCAGGAGCGCCTCAAACGGCTGGACGCCGTGCTCCAGGAACACGTCGATCAGAACCGGATCGCGGGCATCGTCGCCCTCGTCCTGCGAGACGGTAAACCCATCTACGAACGCGCGCTGGGATGGAGCGACAAGGACGCGAAGCGGCCGATGACGGTCGACACGATTTTCAGGATCGCGTCGCAGAGCAAGGCGCTCACGAGCGCGGCGATCCTGCAGCTGATGGAAGAAGGGCGCCTGACGCCGAACATGCCCGTCAGCCGGTTCATCCCGGAGTATGCGAAGACGACCGTCGCCCTGAAGGGTGATGCCGGTGTGTCGACGGTCGACGCGCGCCGGGCGATCACGATAGCCGACCTGCTCACCCACACTGCCGGCATCTCGTATGGCACCGACGCCACGGTCGCGGATCAGTACAAGGAGAAGGGCCTCGGCCCCGCGGCCGGCTACGGCTGGTACACGGCCGACAAGGACGAAGAGATCTGCGCGACGATGGAGCGGTTGGCGGGCTTGCCGTTCGTCGCCCAGCCGGGCGAATCCTACGTCTACGGCTACAACACCGACATCCTCGGCTGCGTGGTCGAACGCGCCTCGGGCATGCCGCTCGACCGGTTCATCGCCGAGCGAATCACCGGGCCGCTGAAGATGAAGGACACGCGCTTCTTCCTGCCTGCCGGCGAGCGCAATCGTCTCGCGACCGTGTACGCGAGCGAGCCCGAAGGCACCATCGTCCGAGCCCCGGAGGGCGCCCGCGGGCAGGGACACTACGTCGACGGCCCGCGCAGGAGCTTCTCGGGCGGCGCGGGCCTGGTGTCGACGGCGCGCGACTACGCGCGCTTCCTCGAGATGACGCGCCAGGGCGGCACGCTCGACGGCGTCCGCGTGCTCTCGCCACGGAGCGTGGCGCTGATGGCGACGAACCAGAGCGGCACGCTGCATTCGGCGAACGGCCTCGGGTTCGGCTTCGGGTTCCAGACGGTCGAGCGGTACGGAGCGATGGGCCTCAGCTCGGTCGGCGCCTATCGCTGGGGCGGGGCCTACGGATCGAACTACCTCGTCGATCCCGACGCGCGGCTCGTGCTCGTCTACATGATTCAGCAGATCCCAAACCGCACGGATCTGGGACAGGTGATTCCGGCGCTGGTCTATCAGGCGCTGACCGATCCGCCGCGGACGAAGTAATCCGCCTGGATTCCCGGGCGGCGGGCGGCGCGCATCGATCCGGTGGTCACCCTGCGCACCGAACAGCGGACGGCAGAGCTGCCGGCTGTCAGTTACATGCCGCGCCATCGAAATCCCGCCCGCGGGACCGCCTTGTGCGCGTTCGGACAGTCCGGCCGGGCCGACGCCGATCGTCTCCCTGACCGCCTCCCCCAAAGCTACGGCGGGTCCGCCAGAGCGGCTCGCGCGAAGGCGGAAGACAGAACCCACGGGTTCCGGTCGGCACGGGCATTGCCTCCCGCCGCGCCATGGCCCTCCTCGAACATCTGGTGAGCGACCTGCGGTTCGCCGGACGCCAGTTCGTCAGGCGCCCAGGGTTGACGCTCGCCGCGTTGTTTGCGCTGACCTGCGGCCTCGGAGGGGTCACGACCGTGTTCACGCTGGTCGACGCGGTGATTCTGCGCCCGCTGCCGGTCGCCTCCCCGCACGAGCTCGTGTGGATGCGCCATCCGTCCTTCTCCTATCCCGTGTTCGAAGAAGTGAGCGCGAGGGCCGGCATGCTGTCGCGCGTATTCGCGTGGGAGTCGCGACAGTTCCAGGCGCAGTGGACGGCCGACCCTGAGTCGACGCCGGTCCTGCTGGCCACCGGGGGCATCCACGAGACGCTCGGCTTGCGCCCCGCGGCCGGACGGCTGCTCACGCCGGCCGACTCGGGACGCTCGGCCGCAGACGCGCAGCCGGTCGCGGTCCTCAGCTACGCGGCCTGGCAGCGCCGGTTCGGCGGCTCGCCGGACGCCATCGGCCAGACCCTGCGTATCGAAGGGACGCCCTTCACGATCGTCGGCGTGACGCCGCCGGGTTTCTACGGCGTTGCCGTTGGCGTTCCCGTGGACGTCACCATTCCGCTGACGATGCTGCCGCGAATCAGGGAGGACGAGAGGCGAACGCTGACGGAGGCGGGGCGGTCCTGGTTGCACATCATGGGGCGGCTGCGTCCGGGTCTCTCCGCCACCGAAGCCGACGCCGCGTTCCAGACGATCTGGCCGGAGATTCTGCGGGCCACGGCTGAGGGTGTCAGTCCGGCCTTCCGGCCGCGATACCTGAAGTTCACTTCCGGGCTCGAGCCGGGTGCATCAGGGGAGTCGCCGGTCCGCCGCCAGTTCCGCGATGCGCTGTGGCTGCTCTTCGGCCTGGTCGCGCTGCTGCTCGTCGTCGCGTGCGCCACCGTCGCCAACCTGCTGCTCGCCGGGGCCGCCGCCCGCCAGCAGGAGCTCGCCGTGCGGTTCGCGCTTGGCGCGACGTGGCAAAGGGTCGCGCAGCAGCTCTTCGCCGAAGGCCTGCTGCTCGCGGTGACGGGAGCAGCGTTGGGCCTGCTGTTTTCGGCCTGGGCTACTGACGTCCTCCTGCAACTGCTCTCGACCAGCTACGAGTCGGTAGTCGTCGATGCCGCGCCCGACGCGCGCGTCCTGGCATTCGTTGCGCTCGCCGTCTGGATTTCGACGATCGCGTTCACGATCGCTCCGATCGCACGAGCGTCGCGCTTCGGACGAACCCGAACGCTCGTCGAGGCCAGCGGGCGACACACCGACAGCCCGCACCGCGCATATATGACGCGCGCGCTCGTGGCCGTCCAGGTCGCCGTCTCCCTGACGCTCCTCGCCGGCTCGGCACTGTTCGCGCGCAACCTGTGGCAGCTCCTCGCGGCCGACATCGGCTTCGACCGCGAGAACCTGATGGTCGTGGCGGTCGACGCGATGTCGCCCTTGAGCGCACCGCGGCGGCGCGCCGCGGGCACACCGGATTTCATGCCGTACTACGCCGAACTGCTGCGTAACCTGCGCGAGGCCGCGGGTGTGCGCTCGGCCAGTCTGTCGTTCAAGCCGCCAATCAGCAACGAACAGGGATCGTGGTGGGACACGTTCTCGACCGACACCAATATACCCCCGCCCACCCCCGGCAACCGGACCTACCTCAATGCAGTCTCGCCGGAGTACTTCGCAACGATTGGCCTCCCCCTCCTGGCGGGACGGGATTTCGTTCCGGGCGACCGCGAGGGCGCTCCGGCGGCGGTGATCATCAACCTGTCGCTGGCGCGTGCCCAGTTCGGAGACGACGCGCCGATCGGACGTCACCTCTTCATGGGCCCGGGCCGCACCCGGCTCGAGGTCGTCGGGGTCGTGCGCGACGCCGCGTATCAATCGGTAGGCGAGGACCGCAGACGCATCGCGTATCTGCCCTACATGCAGGCGCCCGACCTGCTGAATGATCGAAGTCTCGTCGCCGCAGTACGGGTCGCCGGCCCGCCGGGGGGCCTGGCGGAGTCGCTGCGCGCAGCGGTAAGAAAGGTCGACCCATCGGTGCCCCTGACCATCCAGACGGTCAGGCATCGCATCGACGAGTCGCTCGTGCAGGAGCGGCTGCTCACTGCGATCGCGGTGTTTCTCGGCGCGACGTCGCTGTTGCTCGCATGCGGCGCGCTCGCGGGACTGATGTCGCACACTGTCACGGCCCGGACGCGCGAAATCGGCCTGCGGCTGGCCCTGGGTGCGGAACCCGGGTCGGTGGTCCGGCTCGTCATGCACCAGGCGCTCGTGGTCGCCGTGCTCGGCGCCGTCGCGGGGCTCGGGCTGACGCTGGTCAGTGGACGCTTAGTCGCCAGCTTCCTGTCGACCATCGAGCCATCGGATCCCTGGGCCCTGAGCGCCGCCGCCGTGCTCCTGTCC
The DNA here is from genome assembly GCA_035620975.1 of Vicinamibacterales bacterium. Lineage (GTDB taxonomy): Bacteria > Acidobacteriota > Vicinamibacteria > Vicinamibacterales > 2-12-FULL-66-21 > DASPFV01. Next base: position 34,763 of record DASPFV010000219.1, on the reverse strand, counting down.
GGCACGGCGGCGGTCGCCGGCTACCTTCCCGCGCGGCGGGCGGCCCGGCTCGATCCCATGATTGCGCTCCGTGCGGAATGAGCGATCAGCTCACAGCGTGAGCAGCCGCCGCTGATCCGCATCCGGCCCGTTCGCCACGACACACGTGTCGTCGAACACCATCGTGGGGCACGGCGCCGCGGTGAACGCCGGCCATTTCGGCAGGCCCGCGTGGTTGGGATCGCCGGTGCGGGCGAAGGCCACCCACGCGTCGGCCATCCGTCCCGCCAGTTCGCGCGCGTCCCCGCCGCCGCCCGTCATCGTCGCGCACCGGTCCGTGTTGTAGAAGACGAACGGCAGCTCGGCGCAGTGGAACGCGCGCGGGCGGCCGTCGAGAATCGGGGTCTGCCACTGGAACCAGTAGAGATAGACCGGCGCGGCCCGCTGCGCTTCCTTCCGCTCGGCCTGCAGGACCGCGTTCATGCGCGAGGTCATCCCGCTGATGCGCGAGAACAGCTCGTACGGCGTGGCGTTCGGAAACGTCTGCTGAAACGATTGCAGGATCTGGTCGGCACGTTCGCCACGCTGCGCCGCCAGCCGCTTCTTCACCTCGTCCAGCGTCATCCCGTCGAGCGATGGATCACCCGCCTGGATGCTGTTCGCGAACTCGTTGAGCGTCGTGCCGACGAGGAGCGGCACCTCGGCGCTCAGCGGCGACGCGTGGGGATCCCACGGGTGCTCCGGCAGGATCCGGCCATCGACGACAGGCGCCCAGTTGACCCCGCCGCCGGTTCCGGGAGCGGCCGGTGTGGGGTTCATCTTCCGCTGAGCCAGAACACCCGCCTCGACGATACGCTCGTACGGCAGCTCCTGGAGCTTGTCGAGAGTGGCGCGCGTCAGGCCAAGCTCGTGGAGCACCGCGGCCGCCAGTTCGGCGGAGCGATCGCGTGCCGGCCGCCGCACACCCGTCGACCCGCTCTGGATTGCGGCACGCTGGAACAGCCCCCTGGCCGACGGCATGCCCATCAGATTCCCCACCTTGCCGCCCCCGCCCGACTGGCCGAAGATCATCACCCTGCCGGGATCCCCGCCGAAGCTCGCGATGTTCTCCTTGATCCAGCCGAGGGCGGCGACGATGTCGAGCATCCCGGCGTTCCCGGCGCTCGCCCACCTGTCGCCGTGCTCGGCGAGATTGAGGTAGCCGAGCACACCCAGGCGATGGTTGAGGCTGACGACGACGACATTGCCGCGCCGGCTCAGGCTCTCGCCGTCGTACATGCGAAGCTCGTTGCTGGACCCCGACGAGTACCCGCCGCCATGGATCCAGACGAGAACCGGACGACGTCCTGCGTCGAGCCCCGGCGTCCAGACGTTCACGCGCAGGCAGTCCTCCGACGGCCGGCCGTCGTCCCAGTCGAACATGAAGGCTTCTTCGTCGTTGTTCCAGCCGCCGCGGCGGGCAATAGCGGTGCAGTTGTAGGCCTGCGGGCTGGAGGGGCCCAGAGCCAGGGCACTGCGCACGCCCGTCCACGGCGTGGGCTTCGCAGGCGCCATGAAGCGCTGCGCGCCGGCCGTCGACGCCGCATAGGGGATGCCTTTGAACGTGTGGATGCCATCTGCGGCGAAGCCGCGCACCCTGCCTGCAGTCGTTTCGACGACGTTGCTCTGCGCCGAGGCCCTGACGGCCATCGACGCTGCGGTCGAAGACCGGCTCGTCTGCGCCTCCAGGCCCGGGGGCACCACGGACTTCGCAGCTGCCGCGCCGGTGAGGACGGCCGCGGTCTTCATCCAGGCGCGGCGCGTCTGCCGGGTGTGACTGTCGTTCTTTCGAGCCATGTCATCTCCTCCTGTGGAGCTTGCCCCTGCCCGCAGTCCGTTGACTGCGATCCCGCCGCTCAGAGCGCCCGCTCGATCGCGTTCGCGGCGCGGCGGAGCACCTCGACGCGTGCATAGTTCTTGTCGTTGGCCGGGATCAGGTGCCACGGGGCGCGGCGGGTGCTCGTACGGGCCACCATGTCGTTGACGGCCAGCTCGTAGGCATCCCACTTCTCGCGGTTGCGCCAGTCTTCCTCCGTCAGCTTCCAGCTCTTGTAGGGCGAGCTGGCCCGTTCCCGGAAGCGCTTCTCCTGCTCCGCTTTCGTGATGTGGAGCCAGTACTTCAACAGGACAATCCCCGACCCGACCAGCTCCCGTTCGAACTCCTCGATCTCCGCATAGGCACGGCTCCACTCCGCCTCCGAGGCGAAACCGTCGACGCGTTCGACGAGCACCCGCCCGTACCAGCTGCGGTCGTAGATCGTCACGCGACCCGCTCGCGAGAGGTGCCGCCAGAACCGCCACAGATAGTGGCGCGCACGCTCCTCGTCGGTCGGCGCGGCAACCGGGATGACGCGGTAGGAGCGCGGGTCGAGGGCGGACGTCACGCGCCGAATCGCGCCGCCCTTGCCGGCGGCGTCCCAGCCCTCGAACACGAAGACGATCGACCGCCGCGCCTCCTGGGCCTTGCGCTGGAGAAGGTGCAGGCGGCCCTGTTGTTTGAGGAGGCGCTTGTCGAACAGGCGCTTCGACAGCGTGCGCTTCATGTCGAGCGCGTCGAGAACCGACCGATCGCGCCTCACGCGGTCGACGAGCGCCGGCGTCTGGGAAGTCGGCGTTGCTGCCGCCGCGCGCGTCCGTGCCAGTTCGGAGGCGCGGTCGTGGCGCTCGAACGCGCGCGTCAACGCCCGCTGGATCTCGGTCCCGGCCACGAGGCTGCGATAGCGCGGATCGGACGCATCGACGATGATCCAGGGCGCATGGCCGAAGCTGGTGCGCTGTATCATGCGCTCGGCCGCGGCCACGAATCGATCGTAGAGCTTCCACTGCTTCCACTGCGTCCTGGTGACGCGCCAGCGCGTGAGCGGATCCCTGGAGAGCGAGCGAAGCTGCTTCTTCTGCGCCTTGCGATCGAGGTGCATCCAGAACTTCACGAAGACGGCGCCGTCGTCGGCCAGCGTCCGCTCGAAGGACGCAATCCGGTCCAGCGCGGCATCGAACTCGGCGGGCGTCGTCCTCCGGTGGACGCGATCGAGCAGCGGCTCTGAATACCAGGCGCTCAGGAACAGGCCGATGCGGCCGCGCGGCGGCAGCGCCAGCCAGAACCGCCAGAACGGCGGCCGCTCCCGCTCGTCCTCGGAGGGCGCCTCGAACGCACGGTTGACGATCCACCGCGGATCCATCCACTCGTTGAGCAGGTGCACGGTCTCGCTCTTACCGGCGCCGTCCACGCCGCCGAACAGCACGATGAGCGGGAACGGCCGTCGTTCGAGCGTGCGTTGCGCGTCGAGCAGCTGCCAGCGCAGCTTGGAGACCTCGAAGTCGTAGTCGGCCTTGGCTACCGAGCGATCGAGTTCTGCGGCTTCGAACAGGTGTCGCCTCGCGGACGAGCTTACCCCGACGAGGCGGGGTCCGCCACCCCCCGGCCTGCGGCCAGCCGATCGTTGTTCTCCTCGTGCAGGAAGCAGCGCGGCTGGTTGCCCACCGCCGGGCCCGCGTCCCGTCGCTCGGGCGCGCGACCGGTCGACGTGGCGGAACGCTCATTGTCGAAACGGGCTGGGGCACCCGGCGCCCTGTGAGGCGGAGGCCTCGCCCGTGCGCTCGGTCCGGTGACCGTACTCGAAGCACGCCGGGGTCACGGCATCTTCAGGATGTCGTCCCACCCCTTGCGGTACGCGGGCCGCTTGATGAACGGCGCCGCTGCCGGCGCGTTGCGCGCCCGCAGGTTCTCGTAGTCCCATTCGATCTTCCTGCCGGTGCGATACGCGACGTTCCCGAGGTGATTGGCCTCGGTCGTCCAGCCCGAGTACTGGAAGTCGGATCCCGGCACCGGACCGAGCCCCTTCGCGTAGTTCACCCACTCGACCCAGTGACCCGGCGAGCGGGGCAGCGTTTCCGGCGGCATCTCGAAGTCCTTGAACCGTTCCTCCGGCAGCAGCTTGCCGTTGCCGAGCAGCATGCCTTTCCCGCCGACGAACAGCTGCGAGCGCCCGCCCCATTCGGGCACCCAGCCAGGCGGCTTGCTGTCGCCCTGATGCCACACGAGCTTCACGGGCGGCGCGCCGGACGGAGAGGCCGCGAATTCGTACACCACCATCATCGTCGCGGGCGCAAGTTCCTTGTGCGCGACCGGCACGTTCGGCGACGTCGCTTCGATCGTCAGCGGCTGGCGGATGTCGAGCACGGTGTACGGCACGTCGTTGTCGTGGCTGCCGAGATCGCTCATCGTGCCGTTGCCGAAATCCCACCAGCGGTACCAGCGCGGACCGGGGAAGTAGGTGTCGTGATACGGCCGCGTCGGCGCCGGGCCGACCCAGAGGTCCCAGTGCAGGCCGGGCGGGATCGGCATCTCGTCCTTGAACCGATCCACGATCTGGACGCCCTTGTAGAACCCGTGCGGCTTGTCGAACTTCCCGGCCGAGGCGGCATCCTGGAGCCCCCAGGCACGATCGGCCCAGACGTGCACTTCGTGCACGGGTCCGATGACGCCCGTGTCGAGGATTTCCTTGATCCGCCGGCGCATCGGTGACGCGTGGCCCTGGTTCCCCATCTGCGTCGACAGCTTCGGGTGCTTCGCCGCCAGCTCCCGGATCAGGCGCGCTTCCCAGATGTTGTAGGTGAGCGGCTTCTCGCAGTAGACGTGTTTGCCGTGCGTCAGTGCCAGGTAGGTCGCGAACGCGTGCGTGTGTTCAGCGGTCGAGACGACCACGGCGTCGAATTCGCCGGGGTGGTCGAAGACGCGGCGGAGGTCGTGGACCTTCCGGGCCTTCGGGAACCGCTGCGCCGCGGCATCGATGGCGCCCTGGTCCACGTCGCAGAGCACGACGACGTTCTCGTCGGGGTGCGGGGCACCGGGTGCCCCGCCGCGCGCAGAACGATCGGGATTGAGCGTCAGCTCGTTCATGTTCGCGCGGGCGCGTCCGCCGCAGGCGATGAAGGCGAGGTCGAGCTTGTCGTTGAGGTTGCGCCCGCGGAGGATCGCGGGTGCTCCCGTGAGCACGCCGGCTGCGACCACCCCGCCGACGAACTCGCGGCGCGAGATCCCGCGCCGCCGCGTCGTGGCGTCCACGGTTTTCATGGCTGTCCTCCTGAGCGGGAACTCCCGGCCCGTATTGTCGAAGATCCCGGGCGGGACGGCAAGCGTACACTCCGGGCACACCACGGCGTGGGTACCGTCAGCCCGGGAGCCCGGTTGGACGCTTCGACTAGTCGCGCGGCATCCCTGGCAGGTGCCGGCGATGGGCCACCCGGAGCGCGAGCAGGTCCGGAGGCTGGATGCGAAGCTCGTTGGCGATGCGGTGGATCTCCGCTTCCTCGGCCGTCGAAATCGCGGCGTCGGTCGCCGACACCTCGAAGAGGCACCGCATCAGGGCGAGCTTCTGGTCATAGGTCGCGAGGCTGGAGAACTCCCGCGCGACGATGAAGTTGGCCGTCCCGCCAAACAGCCGGTTGCTGGTCTTCGCCAGCTGCACCACGATGATCGCCTGGTCATGCGGCAGGCCGCCGTGTTCCCGGACGAGGGCCTCCATGGCCCGCGTCTCGTCCTGCGACACGTGCAGATCGGCATGCGCCACGCGCCCGAGCAGATACGCAAACGCACCGAGATACCTGGCCCGGTCCGGTTCGAGATGATCCAGTGCGTCGAGCGTCTCGCGGAGCGGCGCGAATTCGTCCTGCCCGGGGCGGTCGACGCCGAGCCACGCGCGAATCGACTTCAGCGGCATGCAACAAGAGTATCCCGACTACCCTCGGGGCGCGCCGTCGGTGGCGGCCTCGAGGCGAGCGCAGGAAAACCCGGCAGGAATCAACGAGCGGCGTCTCCCACTAGGAGATCATCTTCGCGATGGCTTCGAACTCGTCGGGGTCGAACGCACGCATGGTGGTGCTGCGCACGTTGCCCTGCGCCGCCGTCGCGAGCGCGAACGCGGTCGCGGCTTTCTCGTCTGACACCTCGGAGATCGCGACCAGATCGTACGGACCTTGCGTGTAGTACGCCGCGACGATCTTCATCCCCATCGACTCGGCTTTCTTGACCGCAGCCTTGAGCCTCGCCGGCGAGTCCTTCACGTTGCGGACACCCTGATCGGTGAACTGGTACAGCGTCACGTATTTCGCCATCGCGACCTCCCTTGTCGTGACCGCGATTCTACCCGGATCGTGACCCGCAGCCTCCAATGGCGCATCGGGCGCGTCAGCTCTACGCCGATTTCGTGTAGCGGCGCTCGATGGCGGCCCGGATGCGGGCACGGCTGTCGGCGCTCGCCAGGTCGGCCCGCGCTTCGATTTCCGCGGCCTCGTCGGCCAGCGACTCGTCCTTGATGGCCGTCCGGAACCAGCGCGAGACGTCGCCGCGCTGCAGGTGGTATTGCCACGTCTCGTCGTCCACGCCGTCGGCAAGCTGCGCGAACAACTCGAGGTTCTGGGCTCTGAGGTTGAGCCGTGCCTCCGGTCCGCGGAAGTAGAAGCTGCGATCCTCGCTCAGCTCGCCCTCGGCATACTTCCGCCGATGCCGCTGCCGTTCGGCTGCCGGCGGGAGCACGTGGAACTGCACCGGCGGCGCCTCCGGCCGGAGCAGCCAGGCCCATTGGCGCTCGTCGTCGTGCACCGGCAGGCGGGAGGCTGGTTCGCCGCGACCCCGCGCGAACGCGTCCAGGGTCTCCTGCGGCTCCGGCCCGACGACGATGATCGTCTCCACCAGCCGGAGCGCGGGCGTCGAGACATGGTCGGGATGCACCGTGACGAGCACGGCGTTCGTGAACTGCTGCGGCAGCGTCGTGCTGGACGGCTGCCATTTCGACGGCAGCAGATGATGCGCCTCGTCGATCACGATCCAGTGGGGGCGCGCGGTGGCGCTGCGCAGCTCCAGCAGCCGCGGAAGCAGGGTCTGCAGGAACGGAGGCCTGTCCTCGAGCCTCAGATCCAGGAGCGTGATGACGGCATTCTCGGACGGCCGCTCCAGGACGCGCAACGCCTCGTCGGCGAGAGCCCGGCTGTCGCTGCCGCGCAGGGCGATGGCACCCCTGAACTCGTGGTAGTCACCCTCGGGATCGAGGAGGCAGAACTGGTAGCCTGCCCCGCACAGCTTCTCCAGCAGCGTCGTCGTGACCGTCGTCTTGCCGGAGCCCGACGGGCCGGCGACCAGAATCCCCCGGCCATACGCAGCGAGGTTCACGGTTCCGGATTCAGTGATGCCGATCGGCAGGTCGTGGCGCGTCAGGAGCAGGTTCAGCTCGGCCAGGTCGGACGCAATCAGCCGATCGATCAGCTCGACCACCCCGGCGCCGTGATCGCGTGCGGTGACCATGTCCACGCGGGCCTTCACGCTCTCGAGCGCGTTCGCCACGGCGACGCCGCACTCGCACGCGGCCAGGAAGGCATGATCGTTTTCGGCGTCGCCGATCGCGACGGTGTTGTGGGTCGACAGCGCGAGCTCGTCCAGGGCCTCGCGAAGCCCCGTTGCCTTGTTGATGCCGGAGGGCAGGACCATCACCGCCCCCTTGTTGAAGATCACCTGCAGCTCCAGGCCGAGCTCGCGGATCACCTCCAGCACCGCCCGATCGTGCGGCTCCCAGGTCGCGACAATCACGCGGCCTGTCGAGAGCGGCCAGACATCTCGCCGCTCCAGCTCGAGGATGAATCGCTCCGGCGGTGCCTCGCCGAGCGGCCGCGCCTCGCGGGTGCCCGGGTCGTATACGAGAGCGCCGTTCTCGGCCACCACGCGATCGAACAACTCGAGGCGCGGAAACACGCGCATGAGGTCGTCGAGCTCGCGGCCCGTGACCATCAGCAGCTTCCGGCCGGACGCGCGCAGCCGCTCGAGCGACTCGACCGTGGCGTCGTCGACGCGGCCGTGGTGCGCGAGTGTACCGTCGTAGTCGCAGGCGAGAGCGAGGTACCGCATGGAATCCGCGCGCAGCAAGCCGAGTGCCGCTCAGGCGCAGAGGTGACGATGAGCTGACTGGTTTTCCGTCCGGCGGTCACACAGGGATCAGGTTGGTGACCATCGTGCTGACCGACGGTTGACGGCCCGCAGGTCGTCGAGCATCGGCCCTCCCGCGTGCATGATGTAGAGGCGAAGGTTCCGGCGGGCATAGACTGATCAGGCTGCGCCCATGCGTCCAGCTCCGCTGTTCGGCGTCGATCTGCCCGACGGCTTCCACTATCGCCCCGAGTTCATCGGCACGGAGGCGGAGGCGTCGCTGGCACAGGCGATCACCGGGGTCGAGTTCTCGACCTTCGAGATGCGCGGTGTGGCCGCGCGCCGGCGGGTCGCGTTTTTCGGTGCAGCGTACGACGTGGCGCCGGTAGTCATTTCCGACGTGCCTCCGTTCCTGATGCCGCTCCGCGAGGCGCTGGCGTCGTGGGCCGGCATCCCGGCGGCTGCCTTCGCCATGGCGCTCATCAACGAATATCCGCCTGGCGCCCCCATCGGCTGGCACCGGGACGCGCCGCAGTACGGAATCGTCGCCGGCGTTTCGCTCCTGTCCACCTGCCGGATGCGGCTGCGCCCGTACCTCCGCCCGCAGCAGCGGAGCGAACGTCACGGGCAGCGGAGGTCGGCGACCCACGAGCTGGTGCTCGAGCGGCGGTCGGCGTACCTGATGACCGGCGAGGCGCGGAGCGCCTACGAGCACCACATCCCCGCCGTGACTTCGCTGCGATATTCGATCACGTTCCGGACGCGTCGCGGTGAATGGAGGTGACCCGGAGGTCGTGTCCCCCTACGCCCCGAGCTCGTGCCGCCGGTGCATCACGTCACCTCGCGGGCCATCGCGCTCGATGGCGGAGCCGTCTCTCCGCGGGACGCCTGTCCGCGGGCGAGTTCCAGTTTCGCGATGGCTTCCAGGTGCACCTCATCGGGTCCGTCGGCCAGCCTGAGCGTGCGCGCGTGCGCCCAGGCCCGGGCGAGGGGAAAGTCCTCGCACACGCCCGCGCCGCCGTGCGCCTGGATGGCGCGATCGAGCACCCGCAGCGCCATGCGCGGCGCGGCAACCTTGACCTGCGCGATTTCCGATCGCGCGGCCCGGTTGCCGACCGTGTCCATCATGCAGGCCGCGCGCAACGTGAGCAGCCGCACCTGGTCGATCTCCACACGGGATTCCGCGATACCGGCCCGGATCGTGCCCTGCTCCGAGAGCGCCCTGCCGAAGGCCACACGGCTCCTGACGCGCGCGCACATCAGCTCCAGGGCGCGCTCGGCCAACCCGATGAGACGCATGCAGTGGTGGATGCGTCCGGGTCCGAGGCGGCCCTGCGCAATTTCGAAGCCACGACCTTCGCCGAGCAGCATGTTCGAGGAGGGAACCCTCACCTTGTCGAACACGATCTCCGCGTGACCGTGCGGCGCATCGTCGAACCCGAAGACCGGCAGCAGCCGCCGGATCCGGACGCCGGGCGTGTCCATCGGCACCAGGATCATCGACTGCTGCTGGTGCCTCGATGCGTCGGGGTTGCTGCGGCCCATGACGAGAGCGAGCCGGCAGCGAGGGTCTCCGGCTCCGGAGATCCACCACTTGCGGCCGTGGATGACGTACTCGTCGCCCTCGCGCGCGATGGTTGACTCGATGTTGGTCGCGTCGGACGAGGCCACGTCGGGCTCGGTCATGGCGAAACAGGATCGGATTGCGCCGGCGAGGAGCGGCTCCAGCCAGTTCCGCTTCTGCTCCGCCGTCCCGTAGCGCGCCAGGATCTCCATGTTCCCCGTGTCGGGCGCCGAACAGTTGAAGATCTCGGGCGCGAACCATGTCGACCGCCCCATGATCTCGCACAGCGGCGCGTACTCGGTGTTCGTGAGCCCTGCGCCGTATTCGCGCCCGGGCAGGAACAGATTCCACAACCCCTCGGCGCGGGCCCTCACCTTCAGATCCTCGACGATGCTCGTCGGCTGCCAGCGATCGCCCGTCTCGATCTCGTCCCGGAACCGCTCCTCGTTGGGGTAGACGTGGGCGGTCATGAAGGCGGTGAGCCGCGCCTGCAGATCCTTCACCTTCGCGGAATGCTCGAACTCCACGGCGATCCTCAGATGGCGGCGACTGTGTGCGCGTGCGCGGCCCCTGCGCGCCGCCAGAACCGTCGCGGCCACCTGGGCGCCGCGAACGAGTGCTGACCGGCCGCAGGCCCCTGCGGTTTCCGCGACCAGGGCAGCTGCACCGGGCGAGCGGCATGATACCGTAGCGACGCATGTCACGTCCGCTGCGCCGCCCGGTCCGAGCCAGCAGGGTGGCCCTCCCGGCCGATCCGCCGGCAGCGGCGCCTCGATCTTCCGAGAGGGCGCGCCCGGGGCCGCCGAGCGCGCGGGGGAGCATGGATGGCAGGCTTGTGCGTCCGCCCGACGGCCAGCGAGGATGATGCCGCGTGGCCGTCGTAGAGTTGGCGACGCTGCGGGCGCTGGTCGGGCGCGAGGTCGCCGTCAGCGACTGGATGGTGATCGATCAGCCACGCATCGACGCATTCGCGGACGCAACCGCCGACCACCAGTGGATCCATGTCGACGCCGCGCGGGCGGGGGCCGAGGCGCCCTTCGGCACGACCATCGCGCACGGATTCCTGACGCTGTCGCTGGTCAGCGCGCTCATGCGCGACGCCATGACCATCGTCGATCCGCGGATGACGATCAATTACGGGCTCAACCGCGTGCGCTTCGTGTCACCGGTGCCGGCCGGTTCCCGCATACGCGGCCGATTCGCCCTCGGCAGGGTTGACGACCTGAAGGACTGCACGCAGGCGACCTGGAACGTCACTATCGAGCGCGACAGCGGCGACAGGCCCTGTGCAGTGGCGGAATGGATCGTCCGCTACTATGCCCGGTCACCGGTGGTCCGTTGATGCGCCGCGCGCAACGATTTCTGTCTCGGGCCCAACCCGGCGAGGCGGCGGCGGAATGAACCTTCATGCGCGAGAGAGCCGACGCTCCTGGTGCCGACACCGCGCCTGTTCGATCGGGTGAAGAGCTCGACTGGCCGCGACTGGAGGCGTGGCTGCGCGCGGAGCTACCCGCGTCCGGCATCGCCGGCCTCGATCTGCGCGAGCGCATGCAGGTGGCGCAGTTCCCCGGCGGATACTCGAACCTGACGTATCTCGTGCGCTTCGGGACGACCGAGATCGTCGTGCGGCGGCCGCCGCTCGGCCCGGTTGCCCCGACCGCCCACGACATGGCTCGCGAGTACCGCTATCTCTCGGCGATTCATCCCGTCTTTCCGCTGGCACCCCGCGTGTACGCCCTGTGCGAGGACCCCGCCATCGCCGGCGCCGTGTTCTACGTAATGGAACGACGACACGGGATCGTCGTCCGCCAAGAGGAGCCGCCGTCGATCCGCGATCAACCGGGCGTCAGGCGCGGGGTCAGCCTCGCGGTCATCGACGCGCTGGCCGAGCTGCACACCGTCGACCTGCGAGCCGGCCTGACTCACCTCGGGAAGCCCCACGGCTTCGTCGAACGGCAGGTCCGCGGATGGACCGACCGATGGCACCGCTCGAAGACGGCCGAGGTGCCCGAAATGGAAGCGCTGGCCCGCTGGCTGACGGAGTCGCTGCCGCCAGATCCTGCACGGCCGACCGTCGTCCACGGTGATTTCAAGCTGGACAACCTGATGCTCGACGCCGCCAACCCATCCCGCGTCGCGTCGGTGCTCGATTGGGAAATGGCGGCGCTCGGCGATCCGCTGGTGGATCTCGGCATCCTGCTGGCGTACTGGGTCCCGAGCGCGCCGCCCGAGCAGCGCGACGCGCTCACGACGGTAACGACGCGGCCGGGGTGGCTGACGCCGGCGGCGCTGGTCGACCGCTATGCCGCGCTCACCGGCCGCGACCTGACGACGTTGACGTTCTTCGAGGTGTTCGCGCTCTTCAAGATTGCGGTGGTCGTCCAGCAAATCTACTTCCGCTTCGTGAAGCATCAAACCGATGACCCGCGCTTCGCGAACCTCGGGGATCGCGTGGCGTATCTGGCGCGACGGGCGGCGTCCCGGCTGTAGACCCGGGACCCGGCATTCCCGTATGCTCCCCCGCACCTGCCCAGGCCACCTGCCATGACCACTCAGATGCTCCAGCCGGCCGCGCCGCCGCCCGTCGATCGCCTCACGCGATTTGCCGACCTGATCGGCCGGCTGATCCCGGACGCGATGACGACGTCCATCGGGCTGCTCGCGATCGTGGCCGTCGCGGCCCTGGCGATGGGCACGACGGTCGGCGACACCATGAGCGCCTATCACCGCGGCCTCTGGATGCTGCTGCCCTTCACGATGCAGATGACATTGATCCTGGTCCTCAGCTCGAGCCTGGGTGCCTCGCCGATCTTCAAACGGGTCATCTGCGCCCTGTCGGAGCGTCCCGGCAGCGTGTCGGGTGTGCTGGGGGCCGCGATTCTGCTGACGGCGGCGCTCTCCTACGTCTACTGGGGCCTGGGGATCACGCTCGGTCCGCTGATCGCCGTCCACTTCGCCCGCGAGGCCGAGAAGAAGGGCCTGGCGGTCGACTTTCCGTTCCTGCTGGCGACGACCGGCGCCGCGATGTCGGTGTGGCAGTTCGGGCTCTCTGCGAGCGCGCCGCTGCTCATGAACACGCCGGGACACTTCCTGGAGAAGACCACCGGGCTGATGCCGCTCCGCACGACGATCTTCGCGCCGGCAGCGCTGCTGTTCGTGGCGGCGTTTCTCGTCACGCTCGTCGTGACGGCCCGCCTGCTCCTCCCGCGGCATGCTCGACCGCTCTCCCACTTCCCCGAGGCGTGGAAACTGGGCGAACGTGCCGCACCGGCTGGCGGTGCGGACGCCGCAGCGCTCACGGTTCCGGCGACGTTCTCCGAGCGGCTCGAGAGCCATCCCCTGCCCACCGCCCTGCTGAGCGCGGTGCTCGCCGGCTGGCTCGTGTACCATTTCGCCGTCGCGAATGGCGGTCTCGAGCTCAACTCGCTGAACACGGCGCTGCTCCTGCTCTGCCTGTTGTGCCACCGGAGCGTCCGCAACTTCTCCCGGACACTTCCCTTCGCGGCCGTCTCGGCGTGGCCGGTCGTCGTGCTCTACCATCTGTACGCCGGTGTGGCCGGCGTGATTCAGTTCACGACCGTGGGCAGCACGCTCGGCGAGTTCTTTGCCTCGATCTCGAACCAGTTCACCTTTCCGCTGCTGACCGCCGCGTCGGCGTCGCTCGTGTCCATCTTCGTCCCGTCGAGCGGCGGGCAGTGGGTCATTCAGGGGTTCATCACGGCGACCACGGCCGCCGCCGTCGGGGTCACCGCCCAGCGCGGCCTCCTCGCGCTGAGTATCGGCGACCACATGGGCAACCTGCTCTCGCCGTTCTGGGTCGTCATCGCGGCCGGGATCGCCCGGATCGACTTCCGCCAGTTCATCGGCTACAACGTGGTGTACGCCGCGCTCTGGTTCGCGCTGGGGGTGCTCTGTTTCACGTTCCTGCCCGCGTGAGGCGCGCGGTCGAGCCCGCAGTTCGAGGGGATGTCCAGCTCGCCGGCACTGCACGGCCGCGCAGGCCGAGGCGGATGCCACGACAGTCAGGGGTGGCCGCCTTCGTCCCTGATCCGCGTAACCCGCCGGCCTGCCTGCCTCGCAGAGGCTCTCAGTCCTCAGTACGAATCGCCGTGCCTGCCGCTCACCGCGGCACACTCCTGCAGCCACTCACCGCTCATCGGAGACACGGCGATCCCGTCGCGGCACGGCTGCGTCCATCCCGGCCGGAGCAGGCCGAAGACGCCATCCGCCAGCTTCGCCGACAGCCCGATGCCCCGCGCGACCGCCGGCGCGCCCCACGGCCGTGCGGCGAGCCCGACCGACGCCGACCCTGCTCCCGACAGTGGTCCCCCGACGCGAGTGTTCATGACGGCCCGCCTGTCGCTCGAATTCGTCGTTTCCGGAACGCGCGAGGCGGGCCACGAGCTGCGGGCCGCGAGCGCGGGCGTGACAGTTGTCTGCGCCGGAGGAGAAGAATGCGGCCGGCGAGCAAGACGGTTGCCGGGGCTCGCCGTGAGCACGATTGTGAACGCCTGCGCAACGGCGTGCCGTCCGCGTCGGGATCAGTCGTGCGGACGACGGACATTGTTCCTGCAATTCGCCGCCTGTGGCGGTTACCCCGTCAGCGGTATCCGACTGGACTGAACTCCAGGAACACCGCTCGACGAGGCTGGGCCTGGAGCCCGAAGCCGGGCGCATGGAATCCGCAGACGCCCGCGACGGGCCCTGCTGTCAGGGGGTGAGGCCCATGCGGACGAGCAGCTGCCGGAAGCGGGGCTCGGCTCGCAGCGGGTCGAAGCGGGGATCGACCTTGAGCCAGTAAAACATGACGTTGCGGTGGCCGACTGCGTCCTCGAGCAAAGCGAGCGCCCGCTCGCTTTCTCCCAGGGCAACGTGTACCGCCGCGACGGCATCCGGGGGAACGTAGCCCGCCTTCGATTGCCTGGCGATGCGTTCGAGCGTGCGTCTCGCCAGCCGCTCCTGGCCCCCGGCTGCATACGCGTACGCGAGGTCGGCGAGCGAGGTGCCCTGCTCCTCGAGAAGTTCGCTGCGCTCGAGGCTCACAGAGATGGCTTCCTCGTGCATGCCCTTCTGCACGTAGGCCCATCCGAGAAACCACCGGCTTCCGATCGGATCCAGCTCGAGCGTCGCGCGTAATTCCTGAATGGCCCGATCATAATCGCGCGCGTAGTAGTGCATCAGCCCTACGTTCGAGCTTATTCTCGGCGAGAGCGGATCGAGCTTGCGGGCAGTGTCGATCTCGGCCAGCGCCTCGTCAGTGCGTCCTACGCCGAGCAGGAGGAAGGCACGCCACTGGTGGGCCTGCGCATAGCTCGGATTGAGCTCGAACGCTCGGCGGTACTCTCGCTCGGCTCCAGACCAGTCCCAGTCGTGGTTCTGCATCACGAAGGCGAGCGAGGTGTGGGCCTCGGCGAGGCTCTCATCAATCTCCAGCGCAGCGAGCGCGGCTGCCTTGGCCTTTGGGTATGTGTCGGCCGCCGGGAGGAACTGATTGTTCCCCAGAATGGCGTACGCGTCTGCCAGGCCTGCGTGGGCCGGCGCGTAGGCCGGGTCGATCTCAATCGCACGCTGAAAATACTCGACGGCGCGCTCGAGGCCGTCGAGCGTGCGCCTGTTCCACTGAAACCGGCCCCTCAAGAACGCTTCATGGGCGGCGGGAATCACGCGGCGCGTGCGCTCGAGCCTCGCCTGCTCCTCTGGCGTGACGGTGATCCTGATCTGCCGGGCAACGGATCGCGCCACCTCGCTCTGTACGGACAGCACGTCCCGGAGATCGCGGTCGTAGCTCTCGGCCCACAAATGACGGTCCGAAGCCGCGTCGATGAGCTGAGCGGTGATGCGTACCCGGTCGCCCACACGCAGCACCGACCCTTCCACGACCGCATCCACGTTCAACTCCTCAGCAATCTGCCGCAGCGGCTTCTTCGCTCCTTTGTACTGCATGATGGACGTTCGGGAAATGACGCGCAGCGCGGCGATCCTGGACAGGTCGGTGATCAGCGCCTCCGTCATGCCGTCGGCAAAATAGTCCTCGTCGACGTTCCCCGAGAGATTCTGGAGCGGCAGCACCGCGAGTGAGGTGATCGCGGACGGTGGCGGTGCGGGTGCGGCTCTAATGAGCCAGACAACGATGACGACCGTTGCCAGCACTGCAGCAACTGCGGCGGTGACCCAGACCGTCCGCCCGAACGCGGCCAAGGGGCGGGCGGCTGGTAACGCGTCGACTCCGGCGGAGACACTCCTCAGTGCGAACGCCACATCACGCGCGGACTGGAAGCGTTCCCGCGGATCTTTCTCGAGGCAGTGGCCGACCAGGTGCACGAGGGGCAGCGGAACGGGGTCGGCTGCAGCCGACCCGGCGAGCTCCGGCGCGTCCTCGTTCAGGATCGCCGCTATGGTCTCGACCGTGGTCGGGCGATCGAACGCGCGACGTCCGGACACCATTTCATACAGCACACACCCCAGAGAGAAGAGATCCGTCGCCGCGGTCGCTGGGTCACCCCGTATCTGCTCGGGTGCCATGTAACCCGCCGTTCCCATGACCGCACCTTGCGCTGTCAGGGAGGAAATCGTGGGCCCCGAGCCGGATTCCCGAATCGGTACGACCGGTTCGATGCGCGCCAGACCGAAGTCCAGAATCTTGACCTGGCCGTCCGACGTCAGGAAGATGTTGTCGGGCTTCAGATCGCGATGAGTGATCCCCTTGGCATGGGCGGCGGCCAGACCCTCCGCAACCGCAGCGCCGATCTCGATCGCCCGGCGCCAGCCGACTGCCGATCGTTGAAGGCGACTGCGCAGGCTCTCCCCGACCAGCAGCTCCATGACGACGAAAGGGACATCCTGATCGGTTCTGAAATCGTGGATCGCCACGATGTTGGGGTGCGAGAGGGCGGCCACGGCCTTTGCTTCGCGCTCGAAGCGGACAAGCGCGTCCGGGCTGGCGGCGTGATGCGCGGGCAGGATCTTGATCGCGACGTCGCGCTCGAGCTGCGCGTGCCGCGCACGATACACCTCGCCCATCCCGCCAGCGCCAAGCAGGCCAAGGACTTCGTACGGGCCGAGACGGGTGCCCGCAGCAAGGGCCATCAGGACACCGGGCCTACTTCGCGCCGCGCACGCGGGGGCTGTCGTCGGCCTCCAGATCGCCGATCACGTACTGCATACCCGCCAGGACGTGCTCGAGAAGCCGGCGGTTCGCGTAGATCTTCTCGTTGTGGCCGTGCGCCTCGTAGAAGACGCGCCCCTTGCCCTCGCGGCGAATCCAGCTCAGCGCGTAATCGCCGTCGTCCCGCGGGTTCTGCTCCTTCGCCTTGTCCTCCGCGATCATCTTCGCGTAGTCGATGCTCGTCAGCACGCGCAGATTCGCTCGCGAGTAGATGTTCCGGCCGAACGTGTAGGTCTCGTCGACGATCACGTAGCCCTGGCCCTCGAACGGGGCGTTCAGCGGGTGACCCGGCTCGTCGATCTTCACCGTGATCGTCTGGCCGTCGTTCCAGTGCCACTTGAAGAACGCTCCGATCAGCGTGTTGAACTCGGGCCACGTGCCGACCTGCGTGTCCGGACCGGGATCGGTGGCCGGCCCCTGGGCGTTGCCTCCGGGCGTGGGCGGCGGCGGCAGGGCGGCATACCGCCGTGGAAAGTCGGCCTGCGCGATGCGCCCCGTCCCGTCCGGGTCGAGCCGGCCGAACCAGGAGTCCGCGAATCCGACGAGCTCCTCGCGCGAGAGCCGGCCGTCGCTGTTCCGATCGCCGGACATGACGTGCAGGACCACGGTCACGACGTCCCAGTTCAGGGAACCCTGCCCCCCGCGGCCGCCGGCCTCCGCCGAGCTCTGGTGGTACGAGTCGGTCGCCGCATGGATGCCAGCCAGCCCCTTGCCGCCGCGCACGAACTCGAGCAGTGCCTTCCGGCGCGCGGCGGTGGCGGCCGGGTCGTCCGGATCGTCCAGGAAGGCGCCGGTCGTGCTCGCAAGAAAGATCGCGTCGTACCCCTTCAGGTTCGCCTGGTTGATGTCGGCGGCGTCGTAGGTGATCGTCGTCGACCACGCAGCGGTCTTCCGCCCCATCTCCTCGATGGTCCGCGCCGCCAGGGGGATGGACGAGTGGACGAACCCCGCTGCCCTGCCGAGCACCAGCACCCTGCGGGGCTGGCGCGGCCTGGCCGGGGCCCGCCCGGGCAGGGCCGCCATCATCGCCGCGACGTCCTCCTGGCGCGGTGTCTGGTTCTGCACCCGGCCGCCCGGCCCGGCAGGCACGACGGCCGCCAGCCCGCCGAAGACCTGCTCGATGCTCAGCGCCCCGCTCTTCGACCGATCCCACTGCGTGTACCACTCTTCGAAGCGGCTCTTCATCTCGTCACGAGTGAGCGAACCGTCCTTGTCGGCGTCGAGCAGCGTAAACAGCGCGCCGGCGACGCCGCCGGCGGGCTGCGCTCCACTGTCCTGTGCCTGCGCGGCAGGCTCGGCGCCCGGATGCGGCGCCATCACGGATGCCACGGCAACCATCGCGGTCAGGATGAACGCGCGGCGGGCTGGAGTCGCTGATCTCATGGTGCCTCCTGGCAGCTTTCTGTTCGGGATGGTCGACCCAGTCGCGTGTCGGGTGCGAGATGCCCCGCGCCGTGGACCTCGGTGACCCGGCGCGACGTCACATGTCGCCGCGCCACATGCCCCGCCGATACAGGGCCACGCCGCCCCCTTCGCAGACGCGTTCGAATCCGGCGAGGAACTCGTCCGACGCCCGGCTGAGCCTCGCAAGGGCGTCACCGCCCTCCCCTTCTTCGTCGACGAGGATCCAGCTCGCGTGCCGTCCCGCCTCGGCCAGGCTGTCGGCCCACAACTGGCCGATCCCCTCGTGGATGTACTGCCGGATGGACAGTCCAATCCAGGCCGTCTCCTGCATGTAGTGGGCGAGCGATGCCATGCTGGCGAGGATCGGGGTCTGGTCGTAGCTCTCTGTCAGGCACTGAGTCACCCGCTGCCGACCGCGGGCGTTCTCGGCGTCCCGCTGCGCTTCGATCACCATGGGCGAGCGTCCCGACAGCGGGGGCGTTTCCAGGATGGCCAGCGCGATGACGAGGCCCGCCGCCAGCGTCCGGCATCGGCCGAGGAGCCCCACCGCCACGCCCGTGATCGCCGCGAGCGCCATGGTGAGCGGCACCATGTAGCGGATCCGGAACGGATGGCCCTGCCAGAACGCATACAGCGGCAGCGCGATGCACGCCAGGAGCGCGAGAACGATCAGCAGGTGCGCCGACTGCCGCGTCCGGACGATCGTCACGATCAGGAGGACCAGCGCCATCGTTCCGACCATCGTGGTCAGTTCGCCGTTGACCACCCTCAGCCCGGCCCAGATCGCTTCGCCGACCACGAGGGGCTTGTGGTAGGTGGCGTGGTCCACTTCGAAGAAGCCGCCGGTGACCAGCCAGCTTCCAACGGTCGTGCGGCTCAGCACCAGGAATGCGGACACGGCGACCGCCGGGAACGACCCCAGCGCGGCGGCTCTCGCGCAGGCCCGCGCGGAGGGAACACCGAGCCGGACGAGCGCCACGGCGGCAAGACCGACCGCTGCCGCCGCAATCGGCCAGGCTTCGTAGCGCGTCAGACAGGCCAGCGCCAACGTCAAGCCTGCCGGCCAGACGCGAGACGCCCCTGCCGACATCACCCACTTCCAGGTGAACGCCGTGCCCAGCAGACAGAATCCCATCAGCAGCGACTCGGTCATGGGCGTGGCCTGGAGGTAGAGCACGTCGGGGTGCGCGGCCAGGACGGTAAACGCCGCCCATGCCGCGATAGGCGAACCCGTGGATCGTGCGACGATCCACCACAGCGACACGGCGGCCGTCACGAAGCCCGCGACCGAGAACGCCACGGCGGAGAGTCCGGTCCTGTAGAACGGATCGAACTGGACCGGGACCACGTTGAGCAGATGCGGCAGCGGCAGCCACACGGCGCCAATCTGCTTCCAGCCGGGACGCATGGAGTCGACGATCCGGCGCGCCACCACCAGGTGCGCTTTTGCGTCGTAGTGGCTCAGGGTCAGATCCTGGAGGAAGTAGAGGGCCGCGGCGCCCACGCCGATGGCCCCGGCAACAATCGCTGCCACCAGGAAGGAACGGTCGTGCGGACGGTTGACGTGAATCTGTGAGGTCACGGAACAGGGAATTATATGGTCGTCGCCGGGTCAGCCCGGCTCCGGTGGGCCGGCGGCCGGGCATGCCCGTGTTTCCTGCCAGGCGCCCAGCCGGTCCAGTCCATTTTCGAGCGAGCGGCAACCGGACCGACCGACAGTGCTAGCGCCTGCCCGTCGCGGCAGCCCGGAGCCGGGGCCGGACAGCGAGCGGACGACGGCGGGCCGGCAAGGCGCGCACCGCGAGGAGATCGATGAACGCCTCGACGTGCGCGACCTCGCCCGCCTCCCTGCGGGTGGCCGCGCTCCACTGCCTGCGAATCCCCGCGGGCGTGATAGGGACGGCCCTGACGTCGCGGGCGCGCAGCGCCGGCTCAATCGCCCAGGTCTGCATGACACTGACGCCGAGCCGCGCCTTCACCATCGCGAGAATCGCCTCCGTGAGCATGACGAACGACACACGCCGGGGCACCACGCCCGCTGGCCGCAGAATCTTCTGAATCGTGAAGCTGTCGTCCGGAGAGCTGGCGTAGAGCAGCAGACGCTCGTCCGCGAGATCCTCGGGACGGACGAAGGCGCGCCTCGCGAGCGGATGACCGGGCGCGACCACGACCGCGTGCTCGTCCTCGAAGAGCGGGCGGGTGCGGACCCGGGCGTGGCGAACGGCCTCGGTGACGATCGCCACGTCGAGGCGTCCGTCGAGCAGCGCCTCCACTGGCCGCACCGTGCACTCGACCGCCAGCGACACCTCGACGGCCGGGTGCCGGCGCCGGAACATCTCGACCAGCGGCGGCAGCCAGTGATAGCCGGTGTTGCATTGCGCGCACACGCGGATCACGCCTGTCTGCCCCGCGCCGTGCCGCCGCACGTCCGCCTCCGTGGCCTCGAGGTCCCGGAGCACTCGCCCGGCCAGGGCAAGCACGCGCTCCCCCGCGGCGGTCACGACCATGCGCTTGCCCAGCCTGAGGAACAGCGGCGTCCCGAGCCGCTCCTCGATTCCACGCAGCTGGTGGCTCACGGCCGACTGCGTGAGCCGCAGCTCCCGGCCGGCCCGCGTCACGCTGCCCGAGGCCGCGATGGCCGTCACCATCCGCAGGTGCCGGATGTCGATGTCCATGAGCTCAGTTCATCCATCCGATGAAAACAATGAGCTTCATTGTAGCCTGGTCCGGGCGTATCCTCGGCGCATGATCGTCCCTGACCTTCGGCAGGCCCTCCGGCCGCTGCGGCGCGAACCCGCGTTCGCGGCGGGCGTCATCGCCGTGCTCGCGCTGGCCATCGGCGCGAACACCGCGATCTTCACGCTCGTGAACGCGTCCCTCCTCCGCCCGCTCCCGCTCCGCGAGCCCGATCGCCTCGTCACCTTCACGATCGTCCGCCCGGGAACCGACCGCCACCCGCTCTCGCTGCCCGATGTCGAAGACTTCCGGCAGTCCTCCCGCACGCTGGATGGCCTCGCGTCGTTCTTCGGCTGGAGCGCGAATCTCACGGGAAGCGGGGAGGCCGAGCGGGTCTCGGCCATGCGCGTCTCCGCCGACTTCTTCGAGGTCACCGGTGCTGAGGTCGCGCTCGGGCGTCGCATTCAGCCTGACGACGAGCGGCAGGCCGTGGCGCTGCTCGGCCACGGCCTCTGGCAGCGGCGGTTCGGCGGAGCCGCGGACGCGGTAGGGGCATCGATGCTCGTCAACGGCGAGGCCTTCACGATCGTCGGCGTGCTGCGGCCGGATTTCATCCCGTTCCTGCGCGAGGCGGACCTCGTCGTGCCGTTTTCGCCGTCCACCGACGTGCGGCGCGCCAACCGCGCGCAGGCCTTCCTCCGCGTCGTCGCACGCCTGAAGCCCGGAGCGACCGTTGCCCAGGCGGCTGATGACCTGGCGGCCGTCGGCCGGCGGCTGCGGGACGAGTACCCCGACTCGCACGGCTCCGACACGTCGATACGCGTGGTCGCCCTGCACGAGGACGTGAGCGGGCGATCCGCCCCCATGCTGTGGACGCTCCTGGTGGCGGTCGGCCTCGTGCTGCTGGTCGCCTGCGCCAACGTCGCGAACCTGTTCCTCGTCCGCGGCGTCGCCCGGCGGCGCGAGCTCGCCCTGCGAGCCGCGCTCGGCGCGTCCCGATTCCGAATCGTGGTGCACCTCCTGATGGAGGCCACGGCCCTCGGCATGGTCGCCGGAGCCCTCGGCCTGCTGGCTGCCGGCGGGCTGGTGCAGGCGGTCCTGGCCATCGGTCCGGCCGATCTGCCCCGCGCGGCAGAGGTCCGGGTCGACATGCGCGCCGGCCTGTTCACGCTCCTGGCGTCGCTCGGCGCCAGCCTGCTCGTCGGGATCGCCCCGGCGCTGCAGGCCGGGCGCCGCGATCTGCGTGCCACCCTCCAGGAAGGCGACCGCGGTTCGACGGTCGCGGGCGGTCGGATCCGCTCCCTGCTCGTCTTCGCGGAAGTCGCCCTGTCGACCTCATTGCTGCTGACGGCCGGACTCCTGGCGCGCAGTCTCCAGCACGTGCAGGCGGTCGATCCCGGCTTCCGACCGTCACAGACCCTGACGGTTCGATTGTCGCTGCCGCGCGCGCGCTACAGCGGCGGCGCGGCGATCGACACGTTCTACAACCAGCTGCAGCCGCGCATCGCGGCCCTCCCCGGGGTTCGCGCCGTCGCCGCGGCCAACGTCGTCCCGATGAACGGCTATCTGGCCACCACCGCGTTCTTCGTGGACGGCGTGATGGTGAAGGACGCTCCCGAAGCCCACTACCGCATGGTCAGCCCGGACTACTTCCGCGCAATGGGGATCCCCGTCCGGAACGGTCGCGCCTTCACCGCCGCGGATCGACACGACTCGGCACCGGTCGCCATCATCAACGAGACCCTGGCGCGGCACTATTTCGCCGGAGGTGCCATCGGCCGACGCATGCGCCTCGACGACGGCCAGACAGTCCCGCGCGAGGTGGAGGTCGTGGGCGTCGTCGGGGACGTGAGGCACTTCGGTCTGGAGAAGGAAGCCGTGATCGAGGTCTACGTGCCCATCCCGCAGGTTCCCGATCCGACGACGATCTGGCTCGCCAACAACATGTATTGGGTAGTCCAGACGGACGGCGCGCCGCTGGCGGCCGCGAACCTGGTGCGACGCGAGATAGCCGCGGTCGATCCCGACGTTCCCGCATCGTACGTCCGCAGCATGGACCAATGGATGGGGGCAACGCTCGCGCCGCGGCGCTTCTACCTGCAGCTGGTGGCGGCGTTCGCGGCGGCCGCGCTCCTGCTCGCGGCGGTGGGCGTGTATGCCGTATCGGCGGCAGCCGTGGCCTCCCGCACGCGCGAGATCGGGATTCGAGCCGCGCTCGGCGCCTCGCGCCGCCATGCGGTCGGCCTGGTGCTGCGGAGCAGTGTTGCGCCGCTGCTCGCGGGACTCGTGGCCGGGGCCGTCATCGGGATCGGATCGGGAGAGGCAGTGTCGGGCGCCCTGTTCGGCGTGACGCCGGGCGATCCCGTCTCGCTGGCCGTCGGCCTCGCGACGCTCACGTCGGCAGTGCTCCTGGCCCACGTCGTCCCGGCACTGCGCGCCGTGCGGGTCGACCCCGTTGTCGCGCTACGGCACGACTGAAGTGAAACCGGGCGTCGCCCCGTCGGACCCCCCATCGCGCCTCGGCGCGCCTTCATGGCTTCGCGAGTCCGGCGCACGCGGGGTGGGCAACCAGAGTGGACTGTCTGCTCGGAATGTGGAGTGGCCCGCTCCGCTGCCGCGGGCCTATGCCTTCCAACCTTCGTCAGCGGTAGGTCCGTAGATCGACGGCACGGCGACGTCGAGCAACCGCAGGTATACCGTCAGCTGTCCGCGGTGGTGGCTGAAGTGGTTGATCGTCTGCCGTAGCACCATGCCGCGCTCGTCCGTGAAGAGCACCTTGTCGCCCATTCTGAGGTTCCAGGGACGCGCGTAGTCCTCGTCCTTGAACTCGGCGAGCGCCTCGCGGCTTTCGCGCACGTGGCGGTCGAAGTTCTCGAGCAGCGTCTCGGTCGGATGAAAGCCGTATCCCGGGCCGCCGGCCAGATCGATGTCCTCTCCACGCGCCACGCGGGTCAGCCAGCCAGGCATGTCGGACACGAGCTGCGCCAGATGCCCGAGCGCGAACGACTTCGGATGGGGCTTCCACTGGCCCCTGTCGGTTGGCACGCGCTCGAGCAGCCTGCGCGTCGGAGGCATCTCGCGGTCGATCTCCGCCACGAACTTCTCTGCCAGTCCCATCGTTCTGCCTCCGTCCCGTGATGCCCGGTGCACTCCGCGTCATCCGCGTTCATCCGCGTCCCGTGAGAGCCCGATGCAAGCCGTGTCCATCCGCGGTCGCGCCCATCGAGCGTCCCCGGTCACTCGGTCTCACTCCCGCCGCCGCTGCCACGATCCGTGATGCTTACCGCCTTGGCGTTGACGAACTCGCGGATGCCGTGGCACCCCAGCTCACGGCCGTAGCCGGAGCGTTTCACTCCGCCGAACGGCAGGCGCGGATCCGACGCGACCATCGCGTTGATGAACGTCGTGCCGGCCTCCAGGTCGTCGACGCAGCGTCGGCGTTCCGCCTCCTCGTTCGTCCACACGCTGGAGCCCAGCCCGTAGACGCTGGCATTCCCGAGCTCGATCGCTTCGTCCAGGTCGCGGACCTCGAACAGCAGCGCCACGGGACCGAACACCTCTTCCGAGTAGGCCGGGGCTTGCGGCGGTATCCGGCTCAGGGCGGTCACCTGGAAGAAGTGGCCCGGGCCATCGATCCGCCTGCCACCCGTGAGCAGGCGCGCGCCCGCCCGTACGGACTCGTTCACCTGGCGTTCGACGGTCTCCAGGATCGGCGCCGTGGCCAACGGACCGACATCGGTGTCCGCATGCATCGGGTCACCCACGGTGAGCCGGGCCAAGCCCTCGACCATGCGCCGCTCGAACTCGTCGTACACCTGCCTGTGCACGATGAAGCGCTTGGCGGCGATGCAGGACTGCCCGTTGTTGATCGTGCGTGCGGCGATCGCTGTCGTCACGGCCGCGCTCAGATCGGCGCTCGGGAGGACGAGGAACGGATCCGAGCCGCCGAGCTCGAGCACTGTTTTCTTGATGTGCTTGCCCGCCTGCTCGGCCACCCTTGCGCCGGCGACGTCCGAGCCCGTCAGGGTGATGGCCCTGACGCGCTCGTCGGCGATCACGCGCGCGACGCGCTCTGGCCCCATGAGGAGCGCCTGGAAAGCACCGGCCGGGAAGCCGGCGCGGCGGAAGATCTCCTCGAGGGCCAGGGCACAGCCGGGCACGTTGGACGCGTGCTTGAGCAGTCCGACGTTGCCGGCCATCAGCGCCGGAGCGGCAAACCGCACCACCTGCCAGAAGGGGAAGTTCCACGGCATGACGGCGAGGACCGGCCCGAGCGGGAGGTAGCGGACGTAGCTCCGGCTCGCATCGGTCTCGATCGTCTCGTCGGCGAGGAAGCGCGCGCCATTGTCCGCGAAATAACGGCAGGCCCAGGCGCATTTCTCGGCTTCGGCCACGGCCGCTCTGAAAGTCTTGCCCATCTCGCGCGTCATCAGCCGCGCCCAGGCCTCCTTCTCGCTCTCGAGGATTCGCGCGGCCTCCTGTAGACAGCCCGCACGCTCGGCGAACGACGTGCGCCGATAGGCGAGGAACGTCTGCTCCGCCCGCGCAATGGCCGCGTCGAGATCCGCGTCGCCGATCTCGTCGAAACGCTCGATGAGCTCGCCCGTCGCGGGATTGATGCTCTGCAGCGTCATGCCGTACCCCAGCGGACGAGTATCGCACGGGAACTCGTGGCGCACGCCGGACCCCCGGCGACTCGGCGGCGTCCCGCGAGCTCCATGCTATGCTCCGCCGCATGAAACGCACCGCGGCGTTGCGATTTGGCCAGGGCTTCCGCGTCGCGGCGGGCAACCGCCGGTCGCAGGCGGCCACGATGACGCTGGGAGCGGGCGACCGCGAGGGTGGACCTGACAACTACCATCGCGGCGCCGACCAGTGGCTCTTCGTGGAGTCGGGGACCGGCCTCGCGATCGTGAACGGCCGACGGGTCAAGCTCGGCCCCGGCACGCTGATCCTGATCGAGCGCGGCGATCGCCACGAGATCCGGAACACGGGCCGCGCGCCGCTCAGGACCCTGAACGTCTACGTGCCTCCGGCCTACTCGCAGTCTGGCGACGAACTGCCACGCGGCGGCAGATGAATGGTCGGGCGCGGTGCGACACCACGAGGATAGATGAGCAGCATCGGTTGCAGCGAGATCCGCTCGCGACCTTCGAGCCCCGCTCGAATCGGACTGATCCTCTGCTGCGGGATCGCCGCTCTCGGCGGCGGGAACACGCGGTCCGCTGCGCAGATCGGGATGAAGGTCACGCAGATCACCCAGGGACCGCGGCACCACTACTTCGGGTACATCGGCCAGAGCCGCACGATTCCCTGGAACGCGAGCGGGCGCTACCTCCTTGCGCTCCAGGTCGGCTTTCAGGACCGGCTGCCCAACGCCGGGGACGCCGCCGAGATCTGCCTCATCGATGCGCACGACAATTACGCGATGCGCGTCGTGGACTCGACCCGAGCCTGGAACCCGCAGCAGGGAACGATGTTCTACTGGAACCCGGAGCACCCGGAGACGCAGTTCTTCTTCAACGATCGCGACCGGGCCACCGGGAAGGTGTTCACCGTGCTCTTCGACATCGCGGCTGACAACGGGAAGGGGCGTCGCGTGCGGGAGTACCGGTTCGACGACACGCCAGTCGCCAACGGCGGCGTCGCGCAGAACGGCGGCTATTTCATGGCCATCAACTACGCGCGGATGGCACGGCTGCGGCCGGTTACCGGCTATCCGGAGGCGTGGGACTGGACGACGACCGCCGGCGCGCCGGCTGACGACGGCATCTTCCGGATCGACCTCGGAAGTGGAACGAAGACCTTGATCGTCTCGTTCGCAACGTTGAAGGAGGCGCTGCGCGGGACGGTCGAGAACCTCGACGCACGCCACTTCTTCATCAATCACACGCTCAACAACCGGAACAACGACCTGCTGTACTTCTTCTGCCGGGCCGATTTCGAGCAGCAGGTGCACGGTCCACGCGTGAACGCGGTGTTCACGGTACGGCCCGACGGCTCGGATCTGACGCGCCACGAGACGTTCATCGGGGGGCACCCGGAGTGGGCCTGGGGGCCGACTATCATCGGGTCATCCGAAGGCCGTCAGGTCGTCTACCACACGGCGCGGAAGCAGATCGTCGACTCGCTCGGAGGCAGGGATGTGTTCCCGAACCCCGAGGGAGACGTCTCGCTGAGCCCGGACGGCAGCTGGTTCGTCAACGGGCACCGGGACGGCGAGTACCACCATTACACCTTTCTCGAGATGCGCACGCGGCGTGTGGTGAAGTCGCCTCCGGTGTTTCTCTCGACCTGGAATCGCGGGCCCCTGCGTCTCGATCCCGCGCCCGCCTGGAACCGGACCAGCGACGCGATCGTCGTGCCGGGCATCGCGAGCGACGGCACGAGGCAGATGTTCCTCCTGGAGCTCGCGCACTAGCAGGGTGCTGAACGCAGCCTCCACGCGGGCACGGCCTCAGCGGCCGGGTGCACGGCTTCGCTTCAGGTGCCGCGTGTCTCGCCTGCCCATCCGAGCTCGCCGCTCGAAATGAGCGCGGCTCCGGCAGCGCGCATCTCCTCCAGCGCGCGCCGTGAGTCGTCCGGATCGATTCCGGCGACGGCATCGTCGAGCACCGTCACGCGGAAGCCGGCTTTGCGGGCATCGAGCACCGACGCCCGCACGCAGTAGTCGGTCGCGATCCCGCCGACGTACAACTCCTCGATGCCTCTCGCGCGAAGGTCGTCTGCCAGCGCACGTCCGCCGGTCGTCGTCCCCTCGAACGCCGAGTAGCCGTCGTCCTCGCGGCCCTGCCCCGCGGAGACGACGATCGTGTCGCCAGGGAGCTTCAGGTCCGGATGGAACTGCGCGCCCGGCGAGCCCGCCACGCAGTGCACGGGCCATCGACCGCCGAACGCCTGAAAATGGGTGGAGTCGGGCGGATGCCAGTCTCTCGAGGCGTAGACGGGCTGCCCGGCCGCGGCGAAGCGGGCACTCGCCGAATTCAGGGGGGCAATCACGCGATCGGCGGCGGGAACGGCAAGGGCGCCGCCCGGACAGAAGTCGTTCTGGACATCGACCAGCAGCAGGGCCGTGCGCTCGAGCTTCGGTCTCGTCAGGTCGCCAGCCCGCTCGCTTTGCAGGGCCTCGCGGCGGTCCGCGTTTCGCTGATCGGTCTGATTCCGTGTCGGCATGGCGTACCTCTCAGTGCCAGGCGCAGCAAGCTCGGTTCCGGCTTCTGACTTTCGGGGTGCAGACAATTCTCTTCGGATATCCTCTAGTTCCCCACCCGGCTGCGCCGGACCCACGATGTCATGAAGGGTATCAGTCCGCTCCACTCCGTCTGGTCCCGACACTCGCTCGTACTTCGGCGTGGTAGCGTTCGAGCGCCGCACTGACGGCGACGGGATAGGGTGGATCGGCCCACTCGAGGCCGAGCACCGAAGGCGGCAGCGCCGAGAGCTCCTGCACCGCACGCTGGCGCGCCGACTGGAGCGAGCCGTCTGCCTCGAGCGTCCGCGTGCCTGCCCGCATCACCAGCCGCAGGAGGGGCCGCCCTTCCTGTCCTTCGTCGCTCCTGGCGATCACGTCGCCGACGCTCCGGCCGTCGAGCTCGCGGCGGAAGGCCTGCTTCCGACCCGGAAGGATCGGCTTGTCCGTCGACAGCTTCGTGCGGCCGCGGCCGGCGTACTCGCTCAGCTTGTAGACAATGTCGAGATCCGGAGCATCGTTCGACACTGCCAGCGACGTGCCGACCCCGAACCCGTCGATGGGCGCGCCGGCCCGCAACAGAGCCGCAATCTCGTACTCGTCGAGGCCGCCGCTGGCCAGGATCTCGATGCGCTGCAGCCCGGCGGCGTCCAGGATGCGGCGCGACTCGGCCGCGAGGCTCGCCAGATCCCCGGAATCGAGCCGGATGGCGCCGATCGCGGACCCTGGCGTGCCTTTCTCCAGCTCGACGACGTGGCGCACGCCCTCGAGAGTATCGTAGGTGTCGACGAGGAGCACTGTGCCGGGAAACATGCGGGCAAACGCGCGAAAGGCCTCTCGCTCGTCGACGTGCGCCTGCACGTAGCTGTGGGCCATTGTCCCCGCCACGGGAATCCCGTAGAGCCGGCCTGCGAGCACGTTCGATGTCGCGTGGACGCCGGCGATGTAGAACGCGCGCGCGCCCTTGAGCCCCGCGTCGATGCCGTGCGCGCGCCGTACACCGAAGTCGACGACCTTCCGGCCCTGCGCCGCCTGCACGATGCGCGCGGCCTTGGATGCCAGCACCGTCTGGACGGTGACCTGGTTCATCACGAAGGTTTCGACGACCTGCGCCTGCGCGATGGGCGCCGCAATCTCGAGAATCGGCTCGTTCGCGAACACGGGCGTGCCTTCGGGCACGGCGTAGACGTCCCCCGCGAATCGGAACCGGCCGAGCCACTCGAGGAATCCCGGCGAGAACAGCGACAGTGATCGCAGGTACGCGATGTCGTCGTCGGTGAACCGGAGCTGCTCGAGCCAGGAGAGCACCGACTCGAGACCGCAGGCCAGCAGGAAATTCCTCTGCTCCGGCAGGCGCCGCACGAAGAGACTGAACACGGCCATTCCGGCCATGTTCTCCTGGTGGTACGCCTGGAGCATCGTGAGCTCGTACAGGTCGGTGAACAGCCCCAGTCGTGCGGGCGCGGTGACCTCCATGGCGCAGCCTCCGGACGATCATTATCATGCAGCCATGACCGTTCAATCAGGGGCCGTCCAGGACTACTATCCTGACGCGTTCGCGCACTGCTTCGGGTGCGGGCGACTGAACGCGCCGGGATATCACGTCCGGACGTTCTGGGAGGGCGACGGCAGCGTCGCGCGATTCACGCCGCGCCCCGAGCACGTCGCCGTGCCAGGATTCGTCTACGGCGGACTCATTGCGTCGCTGATCGACTGCCACGCCATCGGCACCGCGGCGGCAGCGGCGGAAGAATCGGCCGGCCGGCGGATCGGGGATCAGCCCTCCCCGCGCTACGTCACCGCGGCGCTGCACGTCGACTTCCTGGCTCCCACGCCGCTCGGCCCGGAGCTCGAGCTGCGCGGCAGCATCACGTCCGTGTCGGCGCGCAAGGTGGTCGTCGCAGTCTCGGTCATGGCCGCGGGGAAGACGACCGCGCGTGGTGAGGTGGTCGCCGTGCCGATGCCGGAGACGATGCAGCAGGCCGGCTGAGTCAGGGCTCAGCGCGTGCGCATCGTCAGCCACCATTTCATGGTCGACGTCACGAGCTCGGCGGCGTCCTGCTGGACGAAGTGTCCGGCGCCGGGGATCGTCACCATCGTGAGATCCTTCTCCACCCAGTCCCACGTGCCCGCAAGGCCATTGCGGTGCAGCGCCTGGTCGTTCAGCCCGTGGAACAGGAGCACCGGCACCGCGATCTTCGGCAGCTCGGGCAGTGGCGGGCCCTGTTCGCCGGTCCCCTTCGGGTAGTTCGCCTTGTAGTAGTTCAGCATCGCCTCGAAATCGGACCGCCCGAACGCCTCGACGTACCGTTTTCGCGCGGCCTCGTCCCGTACCCATCCGGACAGCGTCTCCGCCGTCATCGGCCGTCCGAAGAAGACGGTCGGATCCGCGGGTGATCCCTTCTGGAACGTGCGCGCGTACTCGCTGTTGGCGATCTGTTCGGGGTTGGATCTGAGCTCCCGGAGCAGCCCGTTCGGGTGGGGAAGATTGAGGACGACCAGGCGTTCCGTCATCCCGGGCTGGGTCATCGCGAACTGCCACGCGACCATGCCGCCCCAGTCGTGACCGACGATCGTTGCCGTGTCGCGGCCCAGGTGACGGATGACGGCCGCGACATCCGCCACGAGCAGCCGCAGGTCGTAGTGCTCGACCCCCTTGGGCCGGTCGCTCAGGTTGTAGCCACGCTGATCGATGGCCACGACCTGGAAGCGGTCCGCCAGCGCATCCATCGAATGGCGCCAGCTGTACCAGAAATCTGGAAAGCCGTGGATCATGACGACGAGCGGCCCCGAGCCGAGCGTCGCGTAGTGGATCTTCACGCCGTCGGAGTCCGCGTATCCGTGCTTCACGCGGTCGAAGACGTCGGGCTGCTGACCGGACAGCCCTGCCGAGAACAGCAGGCACCCCGCGAGCGTCGAAGTCGCTGGACGCAGTGACAATGTCGTGTCTCCTTCCCGACGGGAATGATAGTCTAGCGAGGCTGCGCCTCGGCCCCACCAGGCGCGGTTTCGCTAGTCGCACTGTTTGACAACGCCGCGCTGACGCGGGGTCGGCCTTGCCCCCGGAGAAACTTGACGCTGTACAAAGTTCTGAGGAGTCAAAGCCTCCGGCGCCGTCGCAGGAGACGCGTCGTGCGCCCGCCTCGTGAACCGGCAGCAGCCACTGACCAGAAATGCAGACGACCGTTCACCCCTCGTTGAGCCTCGAAGGCAGGACGGCGCTGGTCACCGGCGCGTCGTACGGGCTCGGCGTGACGTTCGCGCAGACGCTGGCGACGGCCGGTGCGAGGCTGGTTCTGGCGGCCCGGTCGCTCGACAAGCTCCAGGTGGTCGCGGAGCGCCTGACCGCGGCCGGCCACGAGGCCATCGCGATCCGCTGCGATGTCGGGAACCCCGAGGAGGTCGCCACGATGGTCGCCTCGGGCTGGGAGCGCTTCGGCCGCATCGACGTTCTCGTCAACAACGCCGGCGTGGTGGCCGAAGCGCCGATCGTGCCCGAGCGCATACCGCACGAGCTGTTCGAACGGACGCTGCGCGTCAACGTGCTCGGGACCTGGTACTGCTGCCGCGAAGTCGGTGCCCGTCAGCTGGCGGACGGCAGGGGCGGATCCATCATCAACGTCGCCTCGGTCGCCGGCCT
This sequence comes from Vicinamibacterales bacterium, assembly GCA_035620975.1. GTDB lineage: Bacteria > Acidobacteriota > Vicinamibacteria > Vicinamibacterales > 2-12-FULL-66-21 > DASPFV01. Next base: position 3,192 of record DASPFV010000219.1, on the reverse strand, counting down.
GGCGGGTCTCAGCGATTTTCCGACCGCCTACCAGACTTCGAAGGCGGCGGTCATCAATCTCACGAGGAATCTCGCCTGCAGCTGGGCGAACCGGGGCATTCGCGTCAATGCCCTCGCGCCCGGATGGTTCCCGAGCGAGATGACGGGTCCGGTGTTCGGGATGCCCGACTTCCGGCGATGGGTCACTGAGGCCGCACCGCTCGCCCGGATTGGCGATCCGGCTGAGCTCGCCGTCCCGCTGCTGCTGCTGGCCTCGGATGCGGGCAGCTTCATGACCGGCCACACGCTCGTCGTCGACGGCGGCCTGTCGGCGTCCGCCGCCGGCGGGCCACGGCCGCAAAGCGTCGTCGATACCTTTGCGTCGATCCTCCCGAACGATCTCGGGAAGCACATCACGGCCGGGTAGCGCGCGGAAGAGCCTGACCGGCCTCAGCGCTGGAGCGCCGACGTCCAGTTGAGAACGACCGATGCGGGCTGCTCCGCCTCGCGGGCGAGCGGGCTGAGCACCAGGAACCGCTGGCCGTCGGGCGCAGGCCGGTAGCGGCCGCGGACCGTGACGGTGGCGAACCGGGTCTGGAACAGCGGCGCGGGCGTACCCGCCGCGAAGGTCGCGCCGGTCTGCACCGGCACCGAGAACACGCGCGAGCCGGATCGGTAGAACAGCTCCCGGCCGTCGGCGCTCCAGTACGGCTCGAGCCCCCCTTCGGTGGAGATCTGCCACTTGTTCCGCGCTTCCGGGAACTCGTGCACGTAGATTTCGGCGCGCCCCGACTCGTTCGACTGGTAGGCAATGTAGTTCGCGCCGGGCGAGAACGTCGCCCAGAGCTCGGCAAACGGCGTCTTCACCACCGGGAACGGCTTGCGGTCGCCTGATACCGGGAAGGCCCAGATATCCCAGCTCCCATCCCCCTCGCCGCGCGACGAGTACAGAATGTACCGGCCGTCGCGCGACCAATCCGAAACGTACTTCTCCTCGCCATCGACGAGAAGGGGCTCGGCGTCCCGCGTGCCGGACGCATCCTTCACGACGAGATCGCCGGGCCCCTTGACCTTCGACGTGTAGACGATGCGACGGCCGTCGGGGGACCATTTCGGATTCATCTCGCTCGCGGCATCGAAGGTGAAGCGCGAGGAAACGCCCCGCGTCAGATCGCGGATCCAGAGATCTCCGCGGGTCGTGCTGCCGTCGCCGATGTCGTAGACGAGACGCGCGCCGTCCGGGGAGAGCGACGTATCGCGGTAGTCTGCGGGCGCGTCGAGCACCGGCGTTTCCCTGCCACTGCGGTCGACCCAGAGGAGGCGCGTCCCGGTCAGGTCGCCCCCGCGGAACACGAGCGTGCCGTTGTGGGACGCGGAGAACGAGGCCAGCCCGACGTCGTCGGTGCCCAATCCCTCGCCCATCGGCACCGGCTCGCCTTCGAGCGTCAGCGCCTGCGCGTCGAAACGCTGCGCGACGAGCGTTCGATCCCGGACGAACAGCAGGTATCCCGGGTCGGCGTACTGCACGCGCGTCGTCGTCTTGAAGAGCGTCTTCACGGCAGGGCCGTCGATGGAGCCCACCATCAGCGTCATCTCGGGGGACGTCGGATCGGAGCGCGTGTACAGAAAGTGTTTCCCGTCCGGGAGGAACTCCGGCCAGCCGGTGCCGGGCGTCCCTTCGTCCTTGCCGGCCTCGAACACGACGGGCTGGGCCACCCCGCCGCTGGCCGGCACCCGCATCAGGGGATCGGTGGCGCGGCCGTCAAAGAGGATCACACCTTCCGGGCTCCACGCTCCGTCGGAACCATTGGGCGCATCACAGATCGCCTGGGGCGGACCGCCGGTGATATCGACCTTCTTCAGCTTCCCGCCCGCGACGAACGCGACGAAGCGGCTGTCGGGCGACCAGAACGGCCGCTGCACGCCCTCCGTGCCGGGGATCGGCCGCGGCTCCAGGGCGTCGAGCGGCCGGATCCAGATCATCCGCCGGCCGTCGGAGTCGGCCGCAAAGACGATGTTGCGGCCGTCCGGAGAGACCACCGGCGGGCTCGCGTTCTGCACCGAGGGTGGCATGATCAGCGGGAAGCGGACGATCGGGCCTGGCTCGGGCGCACGGCGAACCCACGCCGTGGCGAAGCCGATCGCGGCGGCAGTCGCCACGCCGCAGACGGCCCACGCCACATACTCCCGCACGCGACGACGGCTGCTGACCACGGCAGGCAGACCGACCTTCGATCCACCCTGCGCCACCCACCGCAGCTCGGCCGCGACATCGCGGGCCGACTGCCATCGATCCTCCGGGTCCTTCGCGAGGCACCTGGACACGATTCGCTCGAGCGCCGGAGGTGTCAGCGGCACCAGCTGATCCAGGGGACGCGGCTCGGTCGCCAGGACCGCGGCCATGACGCTCGACGAGGTCTGCCCCTCGAAGGCTCGCTTGCCGGTGAGCAGCTCGTAGAGCACGCAGCCGAACGCGAAGATGTCGGTGCGCGCGTCCACCTGGCGTGCTTCGATCTGCTCCGGCGCCATGTACTGCGGCGTGCCGACGACCGTGTGGGCGCCGGTCAGCGCGGCCACGGTGGCCTGCTCGACGGCCGATGCGCCCGGCCCCGACGTCATGCTGGCGCCCCCAGCCAGCTTCGCCAGGCCGAAGTCGAGCAGCTTCACGCCCTGCTTCGTGACCAGGATGTTGTCCGGCTTCAGATCGCGGTGGATGATGCCCTTCCTGTGCGCGGCGTGCAGGGCCTCACAGATCTCGATCCCCAGGGCAAGCGCCTGCTCGACGGGCAGCGGTCCGGAGACCGGCTTGCCTTCGATGTACTCCATGACGAGGTAGCCGGTGCCCTCGTGTTCCCCGACGTCGTGGAGCGTGCAGATGTTGGGATGATTCAGCGAGGAGATCGCGCGGGCTTCGCGTTCGAATCGCTCTGTGAAGGGACCTTTGAGGGTCTTGACCGCTACCTCCCGATCGAGCCGGGTGTCGCGGGCGCGATAGACGTCGCCCATGCCACCTGAACCGGCTGGTTGGACAATCTCGTAGGGGCCAAGACGGGTTCCGGCGACTAAGCTCATCAGCATGATGATTATACGCGGGCCGGGTGTCGCTGACGAACGCCGATTCGCGCGGATCCCTTTCTCCACGGGGCGCGGATGAGCGCGGATCAACCCGGATTTCCCGCTCAGTCGTGGCGGACCACCGTGCCGCCCTTCATG
>DASPFV010000218.1:0-26315 GCA_035620975.1 Vicinamibacterales bacterium | reverse complement strand
ACTGAGCCCGGTCATCCCGACGTAGTAGCCGGCCTTGCCGTCGCCGCGGGGATTTCGCAGGTAGACGACGTAGACGGAATGATGTCCGGGCGGCAGGGGCCGTGGTCGCGGCACGCCTGGTGTTTCGGCCGGGTCGCGGATTTTCCGTAGGCTTTGCGTGCACGCGGAGAGCGCGGATGGACGCGGCCATGGCTCACGGGACGCGGATGAACGCGGATGGACGCGGCATGCTCACGGGACGCGGATGAACGGGGATGGACGCGGAATGCTCACGGGGCGCGGATAAGGCGAATGAACGCGGCAGTGCTCACGAGGCGTTGATGCACGCGGATGAGTGCGGACCGCGGGATGCCGGCGGGTGAGCGGGATGTTCACGAAGTCAGCGGAGAATGTGGACGGCGGTGACGAGCGGTGCCGCGGGTGCGGCCTGGCGGTCGCCGGCGGCGACTCGGGCTGTCAGGCAATCATGGACGGGCTGCTCGCGCGCGATTTCAGCGACGCGCTGTACTTCCGGGTCCACCGGCTGTTCGTCGACGTCTACAGCCTGCAGCATCCCGACCGGTATTGCGTCTCGTTCAAGTCTCTTGCGGCGCACCTCGCCGGGCTCTGCTGGTCGCTCGAGCACAACGGCAGCCGCGCTGTGCCGTCGGAGCCCATCCGACGCTGGCTGGAGCGGCACGCGCACGAACCGAAGCCGCCGCTGCCGGTCGCGCGCGGCGCCCTGACGGTCGGCCACGCTCGCGGCGCCGCCGACCCGGTTGCGTACGGTCGCGCCGTCGACGAGTGGGCGCGAAGCACCTGGGCCGCCTACGCACCCCTGCATTCGCTGGCGCGCGAGTGGGTCCGGCGCGCGCTGGCGGAACCGGCGCGGGACAGACGGACGAGGAACTGACGATCGGCGATCGGGTTCTCAGCCTCAACGGGATGCGTGCAGCGATCGAGCCGCGCGCGTCCGAGCCGCGCGGCGCAAGCTCGACGCGGCGCACGCTTCAGCTTGGGCTGCAGGCTGCGCGATACAATCGTGAGGATGATTTCGTATGGACGGAGACTGCGGTTCGCCTTCCGCACGTTCTTCTCGATTCTCGACCACCACCGCATTCCCGACGACGTCGCTGAAGCGCTGCAGGGGGAACGGCCGAAGACCACGGTGTCGGGGCCGCCCGTAGAGATCGCACCCGTCAGCCCGCAGCCGCCGGTCGCAGACGAGCCGCATCGCGCCGTGCAGCTGCTCGCGCTCCTCCAGCGCGACGGGCGGCTGGTCGACTTCCTGATGGAAGACCTCGCCGCGTATCAGGACGCGCAGATCGGCGCCGCCGTGCGCGACGTGCACGCCGGCGCCCGGCAGGTCCTGCAGCGCTACTTCACCCTCGAGCCCGTGATCGACGACGAGGAGGGGCGGCCAGTGACGGTGCCCGCCGGCTTCGATCCCGCCGGCATCCGCGTCGTCGGGGCAGTGATCGGCACACCCCCCTTCCATGGCGTGCTGCGGCATCACGGCTGGCAGGCGACCCGCGTCGAGCTCCCGCCCCTTGCCGCAGGCCGCACGGTCGTCGCACCCGCGGAAGTCGAGCTGCCCTGAGCTGTCGAGCGCTCCCAGTGGCTGCCCCACTCGTCATCGGCATCGATCTCGGCACCACCAACTGCGCCGTCGCCTGCGCCGACGCAGGACACGCCGAGGATCGCGCTCCCGTGCACGTGGTACCCGTGATGCAGCTCGTCGAGCCCGCCGAGACGGATCGGCGGCCGCTGCTGCCATCCTTCCTTTACATTCCCAGTGAAGTGGACTTCCCCGCGGGCTCGGTGCGCCTGCCGTGGGACGGCCAGCCCGGCCTCGTGATCGGAGAGCTGGCGCGCCGCCGCGGCGCGGAGAATCCGAGTCGGCTGGTGGCATCGGCCAAGTCGTGGCTGTCATCCGGCGGCGCGAACCGTACCGCACCCATCCTCCCCTGGGGGGCGCCGGCGGAGATTCCCCATCTCTCGCCGGTCGAGGCGTCCGCTGCGTGCCTGCGTCACATCGCAGCGGCGTTCGATCACGACCAGCCCGGTTCGGCGGGAGGCCGGCGTCTCGTCGAGCAGGACGTGCTCGTCACCGTGCCCGCGTCGTTCGACGAGGAGGCCCGCGAGCTGACGCTGCAGGCTGCGCGCGCGGCCGGGTTCGGCCAGGTGACGCTGCTCGAAGAGCCACAGGCCGCGTTCTACGCCTGGATCGACGCGCTGGGGGAGCGCTGGCGCCGCCGCGTTTCGGTCGGTGACCTCATTCTCGTCTGCGACGTCGGCGGCGGCACGACGGACTTCAGCCTCATCGCGGTCGGAGCGCGCGACGGCGAGCTGGCCCTCGAGCGCGTAGCGGTGGGCGATCACATCCTCCTGGGCGGCGACAACATGGACCTTGCGCTCGCAAGGCTCATGCAGCAGCGGCTCGAGGCGGCGGGACACCGGATCGATACCTGGCAGCTGCACGGCCTGTGGCATCAGTGCCGCGCGGCCAAGGAAACCCTGCTCTCCGACGACGACCTCCAAGAGCATCCCGTCACCGTGCTCGGGCGTGGCACGCGTCTCATCGGCGGAACTCTCACGACCACGCTGACGCGCGACGACCTCGACCGCGTGCTGCTGGACGGGTTCTTTCCGGTCGTGTCGAGCGCGGACATGCCGGCCCGCGCCCGGCGGGTCGGCCTGCAGGAGCTCGGGCTGCCGTACGCCGCCGACGCGGCGGTCACGAAGCACCTGGCGCGCTTCCTCTCGCGGCAGGGCGGCGGCGCGGACGCCACCGCCATCCGCCGGGGCGCCGGCGGTCTGGCGTGTCCGACCCACGTGCTGTTCAACGGCGGCGTGATGAAGGCGCCTGCCGTGCGTGCGCGGATCGTGAACGTGCTCGACGGCTGGCTCCGCGACGAAGGGCTCGAAGGGGTCGTCGTGCTGGAGGCTGCCGACCTCGACCACGCCGTGGCGCGCGGCGCGGCGTACTACGGACTTGCGCGACGCGGGCGCGGCGTGCGCATCCGAAGCGGCGCGGCACGGAGCTACTACGTGGGCATCGAGAGCGCCATGCCCGCCGTGCCTGGCCTGCCTGCACCCCTGAAGGCGCTCTGCGTGGTTCCCTTCGGCATGGAAGAGGGGACCTCGGTGTCGATGCCCGGTCCGGAGCTCGGACTGATCGTGGGGGAGCCGGCGGAGTTCCGGTTCCTGAGCTCGAGCGTGCGCCGCCAGGATCCCGCCGGGGCGCTCATCGAGGACTGGGGCGACGATCTGGAAGAGCTGAGCCCGCTGGAGGTCACGCTGGAGCGCCCGGGGGCGGCGGACCTGACGGTGCCGGTCACGCTCGAGAGCCACGTCAACGAGGTCGGCACGCTGGAGCTGTGGTGCGTCGCTCGCGACGGATCCGGCGAGCGGTGGAAGCTCGAGCTGAACATCCGTGAGCGCGACCCCGACTGATTCCAGGGGCCGGCGCTTCGTCGGCATCGATCTCGGAACGACCAACTGCGCGTTGGCCTGGACCGGCGTTCGCGGACCGGTGCGCGTGTTCGACATTCCGCAGCAGGTGGCGCCGGGTGAGATGGCCGCCGAGCCTGTGCTGCCGTCCTTTCTGTACCTGCCGACTGCGGAGGAGGTGGCGGCCGGAATCGTCGCTCCCGCGGCGCCCGCGCCGGCGGTTCGTGACACTTCGTCGGCCCCCCACGCCGTCATCGTCGGCATGTTCGCGCGCGAACAGGGTGCGCTGGTTCCGACGCGGCTGGTGTCGTCGGCCAAGTCGTGGCTCTCCAACCCGTCCGTCGACCGCCGCGCGGCCATGTTGCCGTGGGGCGCCGAGGGCGCCAGGCTGTCGCCCGTCACCGCGTCGGCATACCTGCTCGCGCATCTCAGGGAGACGTGGAACCGGGAGCACGCGGCGCGCGATCGGAACGCCGCCCTGGAGCGCCAGGAGGTCGTCGTGACCGTTCCGGCCTCGTTCGATCAGGAGGCGCGTGAGCTGACAGTGCAGGCGGCGCGCCAGGCGGGCCTGGATCCGCGCCTGCTGGAGGAGCCGCTGGCGGCCCTGTACGCCTGGATCGGCACGCACCGCCGCGACATCGCGTCCCATCTGTTCGATGGCGCGCTGGTGCTCGTCTGCGATGTCGGCGGGGGCACGACGGACTTCAGCCTGATCCGCGCTCGCTCGGAGAAGGGCGCGATCGAGTTCGAGCGGGTAGCGATCGGCGAGCACCTCCTGCTCGGCGGCGACAACCTCGATCTCGCCCTCTCGGTGATCGTCGAGCGGAAAATGACCGGCGGCGACGGACGGCTGACGCTCGGCCAGCGGCAGATCCTGCGGCGCAAGTGCAGCGCGGCGAAGGAAGCCCTCCTGTCGGAGCCGGCGCCTGCGGACATCCCGATTACCGTGCTCGGGTCCGGACGGGGAGTGGTCGCCGGCGGGCTGACCACCACGCTCACGCGCGAGGAGGTGATGCGCACGCTCGAGGAGGGATACCTTCCCTCGACCCGCCTCGACGATCTGCCGGCGCGCGATCGCCGGGTCGGGCTGCGCGAGCTGGGACTGCCGTACGAGAGCGACCCTGCGATCACGCGGCATCTCGCCGGCTTCCTGACCCGATCGGCCAGAGCGCTCGGAGCAGACGCGCCGGTCTGTCCCGACGCCGTCCTCTTCAACGGCGGGTTCTTCACCCCCGCGCCGGCCCGCGCCCGTGTGCTCGCCGCGATGGCGGCCTGGTTCGGCCGTCGCCCCGACGAGCTGCACAACGATCGGCCGGAGGCAGCCGTGGCGATCGGCGCGGCGCTGTACGGCCGCTTCCGCAGCGACCCGGCCGCTTACGCGAGCCTGCTCATCCGGGCCGGCAGCGCGCGCTCGTACTACGTCGGCGTCCGGACTGCAGAAGGCGCCGGCCGGGTGACCGCCCTCTGCGTGCTGCCGAGAGGCACACAGGAAGGCAGCTCGTTCGAGCTCGATCGTCAGTTCGCGGTGAACACGAACAGCCCTGCCGCTTTTACGCTCTATAGCACGGCCGAGCGCGCTGATCAGCCTGGCGACCTCGTGAGCGTGGCCGAGGACGACGTGCACCGGCACGCCCCGCTGGTGACGATCCTGCGGTTCGGTCGAAGGTCCCGGCGCGTGCCGCTCGAGATCCGGCTGCACAGCGTTTTCACCGAAACGGGGACTCTGGAGCTGTGGTGCGCGTCGACGACCACGGAGCACCGATGGCGCCTGTCGTTCAATCTGCGTCCGACCGAGTCGGAGGCGCTCGGCGACGCAGGCGAGGGAGCGGAGGCGGGTCCGGCCGCAGACCAGGTCCTGATCGCCGGCGAGGCGCTGGCGCGGGCGGGTGAGCTGATCCGACATGTGTTCGCGCCAGGCGGCACGGCGGCTCCGGAGGCGCTCGTGGGCGAGATGGAGGCAGCGCTCGGCCACGGCAAGCACGCCTGGCCGCTGGCCGCCGTGCGTCGGCTTGCGGACGTGCTCCTCGAGCACGGTGAGGGGCGGCGGCGCTCGCCGGCCCACGAGGCACGCTGGCTGAACATGACCGGCTTCTGCGCGCGACCCGGCTTCGGGAGCCCGCTCGACGAGTGGCGCGTGTCGGAACTGCGGAAGATCTACGCGGCGGGGCTGACCTTTCCGCGCGAGGTGCAGGGACAGGTCGAGTGGCTCGTCCTCTGGCAGCGGGTCGCGCCTGGCTTCAGCGCAGGTCAGCAGCGCGAACTGGCGCAGCGGGTCATGGGACAGCTCGGCTTCGGACAGGTTCGCCCTGCGCGGTTGAACCCGCAGATCGAGCGTGAGAGCTGGCGTCTTCTCGGGAGCCTCGAACGGCTCGACGCCGCCCAGCGGACGAGGCTCGGCGACGCGCTGCTCGACCGCGTCCGGCGGGATCCGCGGAACGCCTCCTGGGCCTGGGCGATCGGCCGCGCTGGTGCCCGCCGCCCGCTGTACGGGCCACTCAATGCCGTGGTATCGCCCGCAGTGGCCACGCGCTGGGTCGAGGCGCTGCTCGCGCTGAAAGCGATCGGGCCCGAGGTGGCGCTGGCAATCGTGCAGATCGCCGCGCAGACCGACGATCCCGCCCGAGATGTCGCCAACGCCCTGAGCGCGCGCGCCGCCGCCGTCCTCCGCGAGCAGGGCGTGGCCGAGGATCTGCTGGTCCCGCTCGAATCAGCCACGCCCCCGGACAGGGCGGAGTCGGTACGCATTTTCGGCGAATCCCTGCCCGAGGGCCTTCAGCTCACCGAACCGGGGAACCCTTGAAACCTCGGGACCCAGGAACCTTGAACCCTGAGCCCTGAACCTTGAGCACGCTGAACCCCTGACCCTGAAAGCACGATCAGTTAGACTGCGACCATGTTCCGCCGTCTGTCAGTGGTGTCTGTCGTCCTCGCGACCACGTGCGCGCCGGGTCCCAAGCCGACCCTCGCGCCGCGGCAGCCGTCCGCCATGTCCAGCCTGATTCCCCAGCCTGCGTCCGTCGAGATGCCGGAAGGCGAGCCGTTCACCGTGTCGCCGGACTCGGTCATCGTGGTTCCGCCCCATGATGCGCGTGCGGCGTTCGTCGGCCGCTTCCTCGCGGACCTGATCGCCACCGCCACGGTCCCGCCGCCGAAAGTGGTACCGGATCCACCAGGGGCCGGCGCGGCCATCGTGCTCGCCATCGATCCCGGCCTGCGGCCCGAACACTACACGCTGACCGTGGCCGCCTCGGGCGTCCAGATTCGCGGCGGGGACGCGGCGGGCCTGTTCTACGGTGTCCAGACGCTCCGGCAGCACCTGCCGGTCGACGTCGAGTACGAAGCGTCGAGGCCGAAGGCAGTGACCGTGCGGCCGCTGCACGTCGTCGACGGCCCCCGGTTCGGCTGGCGCGGCGCCATGCTCGACGTGGCGCGGCACTTCTTCGACGTGGGAGAAGTCCAGCGCTACATCGATCTCGTCGCCATGCTGAAGCTGAACCGGCTGCATCTCCATCTGTCCGACGATCAGGGCTGGCGGATCGAGATCAAGAGCTGGCCGCGTCTGACCGCGCATGGCGGCAGCACCGAGGTCGGCGGGGGATCGGGCGGCTTCTACACGCAGGCGCAGTACACCGAGATCGTCCAGTACGCGAATGAGCGGTTCATCACGATCGTGCCGGAGATCGACATGCCGGGCCACACGAATGCCGCGCTCGCGTCGTACGCCGAGCTGAACTGCGACGGCAAGGCGCGTGAGCCGTACACCGGGATCGAGGTCGGCTTCAGCGCGTTCTGCGTGGAGAGCGAGACGACCTACACGTTCATCGACGCCTTCGTCCGCGAGATCTCCGCTCTGACGCCCGGGCCGTACTTCCACATCGGCGGCGACGAGGTGAAGACGTTGAGCCCGGCCCAGTACCGACAGTTCATCGAACGCGTGCAGGACATCGTGCAGTCGCACGGCAAACAGATGGTCGGCTGGGACGAAGTCTCACCGGTGGCGCTGAAGCCCACGTCCATCGTGCAGCACTGGCGGCCGAAGGAGACGCCGAAGGAGGCCGTCGAGAAAGGGGTGAAGATCATCTTGTCGCCGGCGGATCGCGTCTATCTGGACATGAAATACACGCCGACGACGCCGATCGGGCTGAACTGGGCGGCCATCATCGAAGTGCGGGACGCGTACGAGTGGGAGCCCTCCACTTACGTGCCGGGCGTGCCCGAGGCGGCGGTCCTCGGGATCGAGGCTCCACTCTGGACGGAAACGGTGGCGAGCCTCCGTGACCTGGAGTTCCTCGCGTTCCCGCGGCTTGCCGCCGTGGCGGAAATTGCCTGGAGCCGACCGGAACGCCGGGGATGGGACGACTTCGCGAGCCGGCTCGGCCGGCAGGCCCCGCGATGGTCCGCCCTGGGCATCAATTTCTATCGCTCGCCGCAGGTTCCATGGCAGCACTGACGCGTCCCGCCGCGCTCCGGCGGCTGGCGGCCGTGGCGGCCGTGCTGCTGTCGCTGGCGAACGCTCCGGCTCAGACGCCGAGCCCCGCGCTCGCGTCGGCCGAGGGTGCGCCGGTCGCGACCGGCAGCGGCGGCGTGAACGCTCCCGTCCACCGCGGCAAGCCCAGCGTCGTGCTGATCTCGGTCGACGGATTCCGCGCCGACTACCTCGATCGATCGGACGTGCCGAACGTCAGGCGCGTGCTCGAGCGCGGCGCCCGCGCTGCCGCGCTGATTCCGGTTTTTCCGACGCTGACGTTCCCCAACCACTACTCGCTGGTCACGGGGCTGCGGCCCGATCGCCACGGCCTCGTCTCCAACGTGTTCTTCGATCCCGGGCGACAGCAGGTCTACTCGCTGCGCGATCCGGCCGCGGTCGGGGATGGCACGTGGTACCGCGGCGAACCCATCTGGATCACCGCCGAACGACAGGGCATGGTGGCGGCCTGCTACTTCTGGCCGGGCTCGGAAGCCGCCATCGGTGGTATCCGGCCGACGCGGTGGGCCAGATACGATGGGGCCGTCCCCAACGCCGAACGTGTGGACACGGTGCTCGAGTGGCTCGGTCTGCCGGACGACACCCGTCCACGCATGATCACGCTGTACCTGAGCGACGTCGATGCCGCTTCACACCGGCACCAGCTCGGGACCGAAAGCGTCTCGACGGCCATCCGCGCCGTGGATGCCGCGCTGGGCCGGCTGCTGGACGGCCTGGCGGCGCTCCCGGCCCGGGGGCAGGTATTCATCGTCCTGACGTCCGATCATGGCATGACGGAGACGAGCGTCTCGCAGATGGTCGCGATCGACCGGCTGATCGACATGACGGGTGTCCGGCTGCCGGCAGGCGGCCCGGTGGCCAGCCTCCACGTCGATGGCGGACCCGGGCGTGCACGGGCGGTTCGCGACGCGCTGAACCGGAACCTGACGCACGGCCGCGCGTACGTGCGGGGGGAGGTGCCGGCGCGCCTGCACTACCGCGCCGACCCGCGCATTGGCGATGTCGTCGTGATCATGGACGAGGGCTTCCGAATCGACCGGGCCGAGGCCATCGCCCGGATCACGCGGAAGGAGCCGATGGGAATGCACGGCTGGGATCCGGCCCTGCCGTCGATGCACGGCATCTTCGCGGTGATGGGTCCGGGCGTGCGTGCCGGTGCCAGGATTCCCGCGGTCGAGAACGTGGACGTGTACCCGTTCCTCGCCGAGGTGCTGGGCCTCGTCCCTGCGCCGGATCTCGACGGCCGGCCCGGTCTGATCCGTGAGCAGGTGATGGCACCAGCCGCTGCCGGGCGGTAAACGGGTGCTAACGCGCGACGGCAGCGGCGAGCGGCTGGCGGCCGTCGGCGTAGATGGCGGTCAGCTCGCTTCCCTGGATCTCGAGCGCGGACGGCCGGCCCTTGTAGACGCTGGTCAGCATTCCTGTGTCGAGGAGGATGACCCGGCCGTCGAACCGCGGCGTGATCCCGCTGGGGATGGGGGTATGTCCGCAGACGACCCGCGCGACGCCGAGCCGGCGAAGCACCGCTTCGAGCTGCGAGGCGTTCTGTTCGGGCCATTGCGCGTATCCGCGGAACCACAACGGACCCTGCTCCGTGATGAGGGGCGACTTGTCCATTCTGGCCAGGCCCTGCAGGGCGTCCACGTATTCCTGGGTGACGTCCTCGGGGATGGGCTGCTTCGCCTGGATGAGCGCGGACAGCTGCTGCAGCTCGGCGACGACTGCCGACAGCATCTCCTGGAAGGTGAAGAATGGTCGGATCAGCCCCGCCTGCACCAGCGTCGCGCGCCGTGCGTCGAACGTCTCGATCTCCTTCTTGACGGCCCGGTTCACGTCGTCGATGCTGCCGGGCGTTTCGGGTCCGATACCGGCGTGCATGAAGAGCGTGTCGCCCACCTTCACGGCGGCCTTCCGGTCGCGGATCCAGCGGCCGTAACGCGCGCGCGGCGCGAGCGCCTCGGTGTACTCCACGAAGCCGGGGGGGTGCGCGGTCATCCAGGCCTCCCGGTCGGGAGCCGGCGCGCCCGGTTGACGGCGCTTGAGCAGTGACACGTAGTCGGAGAAGGCGCGCTCACGGCGCTGCTCCGAGCGGGCATCGGCGAAGGCGGCGTAGACCTCGGGAGAAACGTCCCTGAAGTCGTGGAGGATGTTCATGACTTCGTGGTTGCCGAGGGCCACCTCGACGCGCCCGCCCGCGCGCCGCGCCTCCCCCTGCAGGCGCATCAGGAGGTCGAGCACGGCGCGGACCTCGGCCCCGCGATCGAGGATGTCGCCGGTCTGCACGAGCACCGCCCGCCCGCCGGTCCAGGTCTCCTGCGTGTCGATGAGCCCCGCCGCGCGCAAAAGCGTCGTCAGCTCCTTGTAGGCTCCATGTATGTCGGCAATGGCCACAATCCGTTCGGCCGGCTGCCGGGCCGACAGGACGCCAGGCAGGTCGGGCACCAAAACGAACAAGGCGGCAACCGCCAGCACCACCCGGGGGACGCGACGCAGAGGCATAGGCCGGATCATACTGCCCGCGGCACGCTGCTTCCAGAGAGAGCCGGCTGAGCCACGCTCGCATCGAGTGCACCCCGGGCACCCTCGGCATCCGCGCATCGAGAGGACCCCTCACACCCGGGGCACCGATGGCGCCCAGGGCACGATGATCGTGATAGCATCTTGAGCTCTGCCTGCGACCAAGGGGCTCCCGATGCACTCGCGCCGCTACACGCCGGCGCTGCTGCTGCTCTTCGTCGGCAGCGGCTGCGCGGCCCTGATCTACGAAGTCGTCTGGTTCCAGCTGCTGCAGCTCGTGATCGGATCGTCGGCCGTGTCCCTGGCCGTGCTGCTCGGGACGTTCATGGGAGGCATGTGTCTCGGCAGCCTGGTGCTGCCGCGGCTGATCTCCGCCCGGGAGCATCCCCTGAAGGTCTACGCCTGGCTCGAGCTGGGCATCGGCGCGATCGGCGTCCTGGTCCTGTTCGGGATGCCGCTGCTTGCGAGCGTCTACACGGCGTGGGCGGGCTCGGGAGTGCTCGGGATCATGCTGCGCGGCCTGGCCGCCGGGTTCATCCTGCTGCCGCCAACGATCCTCATGGGCGCGACGCTGCCCGCGATGTCGCGATGGGTGAAAACCTCTCCTCAGGGCGTGTCCTGGCTGGGGTTCTTCTACGGCGGCAATACCGTTGGCGCCGTGATCGGCAGCCTGCTCGCCGGATTCCATCTGCTCCGCGTCTACGACATGGCGACCGCGACGTTCGTGGCCGCCGCGCTCAACGTGCTGGTCGCCGTGGTCGCGCTGGCGATCGCGCGGGTGGCGGCGCACGAGGCCACGGTGGACGGGCAGGTCGCCGTCCGGCCTGCGCCGGGATCCACGGTCGTCTACGTCGCCATTGCGCTGTCCGGTATGACGGCGCTGGCCGCCGAGGTGATCTGGACACGCCTGCTGTCGCTCCTCTTCGGGGCCACGGTCTACACGTTCTCGCTCATCCTCGCGGTGTTCCTGCTGGGGATCGGAATCGGCAGCAGTCTGGGCTCCGCGATGGCGCGTGGCCTGCAGCGACCCCGGGTCGCGCTCGGCTGGTGCCAGATGGCGCTGTGCGGCGCCATCGCCTGGGCTTCCTATCAGCTGGCGCTCTCACTGCCGTTCTGGCCGATCGATCCCTCGATTGCGACGAGCCCGGCGTTCAACTTCCAGCTCGATCTGGCGCGCGCACTCTGGGTCATGCTGCCCGCGGCCATTCTGTGGGGGGCCAGCTTCCCTCTGGCGCTGGCCGCGGTGGCCGCCGACGGCCAGGACCCCGGCCGGCTCGTCGGCGGCGTCTATGCTGCGAACACGGTAGGCGCCATCGTCGGCGCGCTGGGCGGCAGTCTGATTCTCGTGACCTGGCTCGGCAGCCAGCACGCCCAGCAGGCCCTCATCATCATCAGCGGCCTGTCGGCCCTCCTGGTGCTCGAGCCGCTTCAGGGCGCACCCGAGACCGAGCGGCGTTCCGGCTTCGCGGGGATGCTGCCGATTGTGGCCGCCGCCGTCTGCGCCGCGCTGCTCGCCCGGAACGTGCCCGAGATCCCCAGGATTCTCGTGGCGTACGGGCGCTACGCGGCCACGCGTGCGCTGCAGACGATGGAGATCGTCTACATGGGCGAGGGGTGGAACGCATCGGTCGCCGTGTCCCGGCTGCCCGGCGGCATCCTGAACTACCACAACGCCGGCAAGGTGCAGGCCTCGAGCGAGCCGCAGGACATGCGGCTCCAGCGGATGCTCGGGCACATGACGACGCTGATTCCGAAGTCGCCGAAGCGGGTGCTCGTCATCGGCTGCGGCGCCGGCGTGACGGCGGGCGCCGTCTCGATCGATCCGCGGCTGGACGAGCTGACGATTGCCGAAATCGAGCCGCTGGTTCCCCGCGTCGTGTCGACCTACTTCGCCGAGCAGAACTTCGACGTCGTCCGCAACCCGAAAACCCGGATCGTCATCGACGACGCGCGGCACTACCTGATGACGACCGACGAGAAGTTCGACGCGATCACGTCGGATCCGCTGGATCCGTGGGTGAAGGGCGCCGCCATGCTCTACACGCGCGAGTTCTTCGAGATCGTCAAGGCGCACCTGAACCCGGGAGGCGTCGTCACGCTGTTCGTGCAGCTGTACGAGAGCAGCACCGATGCGGTGAAGAGCGAGATCGCCACGTTCATGGAGGCCTTTCCGAACGGCGTGGTGTGGGGCAATACCCAGGACGGCCGCGGCTACGATCTCGTGCTGATGGGCCAGCTCGAGGCGGGGCCCATCGACGTGGATGCCGTGCAGGCGCTTCTCTCGCGCCCCGAGATGGCCCCCGTCGCGCAGTCGCTGGCCCAGATCGGACTCTACTCCGCGGTCGATCTCTTCTCGAACTACGCCGGTCGCGGACCCGAGCTCGGCAACTGGATGCGCGACGCCGCGATCAACCGCGATCGGAACCTCCGGCTGCAGTACCTGGCCGGGCTCGGTCTCAACCTCTATCAGAGCGACCGCATCTACGCCGACCTGCTCACGCACGCGCGGTATCCCGAGGGGCTGTTCACGGGCTCCGACGGCACGATCTCGTCGCTGCGCGACGCGATCCTGAGGCAGCAGGGGCGCGGCCTGGCGCCCTGAGCCGTCCGCCGGCTCCACTCGGAACCCGGAACCCGGAACGCGGAACGCGGTAATCCGCAGCGTCAGCCGACGGGCGTCTCGACCACGCGGCCGTCGAAGAGATAGATGTGCCGCTGTGCCTGGGCGATCCAGCGCGGATCGTGGGAGGCCAGGCAGACCGTCGAGCCGTCCGCGTGGAGCTCGCTCAGCATCTGCATGACGCCCTCGCCGCTCTTCGAGTCGAGATTGCCGGTCGGCTCGTCCGCCAGCACGATCGCGGGCTGTCCGGCAATCGCGCGGGCGATCGCGACGAGCTGCTGATGTCCCCCCGAGAGCGTACCGGGGCGCTGGCGCGCGCGCGCGGTGAGACCCACGCGGTCGAGCGCCGCCTGAACGCGGTCGCGCCGCTCGGCGGGCGCCACGTTACGGAGCGTGAGCGGATACTCGACGTTCTCGTAGACCGTCATGTCGCCAATCAGGTTGAAGCTCTGGAAGATGAGCCCGATGTCCACGTTCCGGGCACGGGCGCGCTCGGAGGGCGTGAGCCCATCGACCAGCCGCCCGTTGAGCCAGTACTTCCCTGCCGTCGGCGATTCGAGCAATGCGAGGACCGCGAGAAAGGTGGATTTCCCGCATCCCGACGGTCCCGAAACCGACACGAACTCGCCCCGATCGATATCGACGGTGACGTCCCACAGCGCGCGCGTGTCCTCGTCGGCGTCGCCACCGAAGACCTTGCGAATCCCTTCCAGGCGGATGAGCGGGAGCGAGGGGTTGGCGACCCGTCCCGCATCGCTGGACGTCCGAATTCGCTTGAACCAGGCCATGCTGCGGATGGTACGGGGTTTATGGCTGGCGGTAAACGGAAATGGGACGAACGCGGGCCTGGCCCTGAGGCGTGGCGCTTGTCACGGTCCGTGT
The DNA here is from genome assembly GCA_035620975.1 of Vicinamibacterales bacterium. Taxonomy (GTDB): domain Bacteria; phylum Acidobacteriota; class Vicinamibacteria; order Vicinamibacterales; family 2-12-FULL-66-21; genus DASPFV01. The sequence continues at coordinate 12,378 of DASPFV010000218.1, read as the reverse complement.
TCCGCCGCTACGCTTCCGGATTGCGATGTCCAGCCCTGACACCGGGCGCACGTCCGCTCGCCACGCCGCCCCGGATCTGCGGCGAGCCGCGCTGCTGATCCTCCTTTCTGTCCTTCCGATGCACGCACAGACCGCCGCCAGCCTGTCGCCCGGGGAGCGGGCGATCGTCGCCCACGTCGATCGGCATGCTGCGCAGGCGCTGGCCCTGCTCGAACGTGCCGTGAACATCAACAGCGGAACGCAGAACTTCGACGGCGTCCGTGAGGCAGGCCGGCTGTTCTCGACGGAGCTGGAATCGATCGGGTTCAGGACGTCATGGGTTGACGGCGCGCCGTTCCGCCGCGCGGGTCACCTGATTGCCGAACGGCCCGGAGCGGGACCCAAGGTGCTGCTCATCGGCCACCTGGATACGGTGTTCGAGCGGGACAGTCCGTTCCAGAAGTTCGAGCGGCTCGACGAGACGCATGCGCGGGGGCCAGGGATCATCGACATGAAGGGGGGCGACGTCATCATCGTCCAGGCGCTGAAGGCGCTGGCCTCCGCCGGGGCGCTGGAATCCCTCCACGTGGTCGTGGTGATGACGGGCGACGAGGAGTCCGCCGGCGATCCGCAGGCCGCCGCCCGCGAGGCCCTCGTCGCCGCGGCCGCGGGTGCCCGCGCCGCGATCGGCTTCGAGGACGGGGACGGCGATCCGAACACGGCCGTCATCGGGCGCCGCGGCACGGCCGCGTGGACCTTGCGCGTGACGGGGACGCCGGCGCACTCCTCGCAGATCTTCCGACCCGACATCGGCTACGGCGCGGTCTTCGAGGCCGCGCGGATCCTCGACCGCTTTCGTGAGACGCTCGCGGGGGAGCCGCACCTCACGCTCAACCCGGCTCTCGTGCTCGGTGGCACACAGGTCGAGATCGATCCCGTGCAGGCGCGGGGGTCGGCATTCGGCAAGGACAACGTCATCGCCGAGCACGCTCTCGCGTCAGGAGACCTTCGAGCCCTTTCACGGGAGCAGTTCGCGGCCGCGCGCACGGCGATGGAGCAGATCGTGGCCCGTCCCCTCGCGGGAGCCAGGGCGACCATCGCGTTCGAGGAGGGCTATCCGCCGCTCGCGCCCACCGAGGGGAACCGGCGGCTGCTGGCGATGTACGACCAGGTCAGCCGGGACCTCGGCCAGGGGCCGGTCGGCGCCGTGGACCCGGACCGCGCCGGGGCCGCCGACGTCTCCTTCATCGCCGGGTTGGTGCCGATGATTCTCGACGGAGTCGGGCTCATGGGCGATGGCGGCCACACCGTCAACGAGACTGCCGACCTGAGGACGCTGCCGTCCCAGACCAAGCGCGCGGCAATCCTCCTGCACCGCCTGGCGTCAGCAGGCCGCTGAACCATGACGGCTCTTCCCCTCGGCGGCCTGCTAACCGCCGACGTAGCCGTTACGCGCGCGCACGCGGTACCCCTCCCCGCGGATCTTCACGCGGATGCTGTGGTACTTCCGGTCGGTGGCCTTGGGCGACGAGTAGCCGAGGACATACTGGCTGTTCAGCTCCTCGGCGATGCGGGCCGTTGCCGCGGCCATCTCCTCGGCGTCCCGGACGACCACCGTGTGGCCGCCGCTCTGGTTGGTGATCTCGCCGAGAGCGATGGGATTGACGCGCGTGTTGATGGCCTGGGTCTTCGGCGAGTCGATGGCGATCGCGTAGACGAACGCGTCGCTCCGCAGCAGCGCCGTGCGTACGTCGCTGATGCTCGCGTCGCTCGCCGTGTCCGCGCCGTCGGAGATGACGACGATAGCGGCCCGCTGTCGCGTGCGCTGACGGACGACGGGTATGGACTGGAGGAGGGCGTCGTAGATGGCCGTCCCTCCCGTGGGCCTGAGCTCGTCCAGCGCGCGCCGGACCACGTCGGGGTCGTTCGTCCAGCGCGTCATCAGCCGCGGGGCGTGGTTGAACGCCATGACGAAGAAGGTGTCGTCCTCGTTCAGCAGCTCCAGCAGGAAGCGCTCGACCGTCCGTCGCGCGTCCAGGATCCGCTGGCCGAACATGCTGTCGCTGACGTCGACGAGCATGCCGAGGCCAATCGGCACGCGCTCGTGGGTGAACTGGGCGATAGTCTGCAGGATGCCGTCCTCGTAGATCTCGAACGCTTCGGGGGGCAGCCCGGTGACCAGCTGGCCCTCGGCGTCGAGGACCGTGGCGGTCACCAGCACCATGTCGATCCCGGATCGGAGCGGCCGCGGATCGCGCGCGATCTGCCCGTCGATCGGGCCCGGCAGCAGGGTGCCGAGCAGAATCGCGAACGCCGCCGCGGCGAGGACCCGGCGGTGCGCCGGCGCGCCCGGCAGTGTTCGCCGACGGAAGCGCGAAATGTCACCCACCATTCAGAATAGTAATCTGCCAGGTTGGATTTCGCACGCGCGCAGCGTGTTCGGGTGGTGCACGGCGCTTGCACGCCGCCCGCGCATGCGACCCCTGCTCGTGGCGGCGACCCTGACGGCCCTCGCGGCCTGCGGCGGCAGCTCGCCGACCGATCCCTCCTCCCCGCAAGCTCAACCTGGCTTGCGCGGGCAGACGGTCAGCGCGGTCGACGGCGCACCCAGTCCGAATCTCTCCGTCCTCGTCGGCTCCCGCCGCGCCACGAGCGACGCCAACGGGTTCTTCGATCTCGACATCAGCCCGGGGGCCCACCGGGCGACGGTTCGCGGTTCCGCCGTCGTGGAGCGCGAGACCACCCTGATCAGCTCTGGCGCCGACCGGGCGAGGGTCTCGCTCATTCCCGGCGGGTTCGACCTTGCCGCCTTCGACGAGATGTTCCGGAAGTCCAACGAGCGCCTGCAGCGCTGGACGACGAGACCGGGCCTGGTCGTGCTCGGTTCGGTGATGCGCTACCGCAGCACGACCGGGAGCGAGTACGAGGCCGAAGCCGAACAGCTCAGTGAGGAGGAGGTGTCGGAGATGATCGCCCACCTGACGGAAGGCCTCGCGATTCTCACGGGCAACACGTTCACGAGCTTCGCGTCGGTCGAGGTCGAGCGTCCCGCGGCCGGGACGCGTGTCGACACCCTGCGCGCCAACCGGATCGTCGCCGGCCGCTACAACGGGATCGTCACGTTCGCGAGAACCATCGGCTACGGCCAATGGTCCGAGACGTCAACGGGCGCGATCGTCGAAGGGGCCCTGTACCTGGACCGCGACTTCGACAGCAACGACGGCCGCCGCCGGCTGCTGCGCATCCACGAGCTGGGGCACGCGCTCGGGTACCAGCACGTCACGGCTCGCGTGTCGATCATGAATCCCTCTCTCGGACCGGACGTGACCGACTTCGATCGCCACGGGGCGGTGATCGCGTTCCAGCGCCCCGTCGGCAACCGCGCTCCGGACATCGATCCAGCCTCCACGGCGCAAACATCCTCGATCGACGTCGGAGGCGCCATCCGCATGCCCCCGATCTTCTGCCGCTGAACCGAGCGGCTGGCCGCTGCCGTCACGCCCCGGTGTAAGATCCGGGAATGGTCACCCAGGAGATTCGGGAGACGCTCGAACGCAATGCCAGGGCGGTCGCGCTCAAGCCAGCCATCGGCCAGAAGACCGCCCGCACCCAGGTCCGGTTGAAGCCCGGCCTCGAATGCGAGGTCACCGACGGGCCCTGGTCCCTGATCGTGGCGATGGGCGCGAAATCCGGCGGAACCAACGCCGGTCCCAACCCGGGCGTGCTCGGGCGCGGCGCGCTCGGCTCGTGTCTGGCGCTCGGCTACGCGATGTGGGCCGCGCGCCTGAACGTTCCACTCGAAGCGCTCGAGGTACAGGTGGAGGCCGACTTCGACAGCCGCGGCGAGCTGGGACTGGCCGACGACGTGCCGCCCGGGTACACGCAGGTGCGCTACATCGTGAGCATCACGAGCCCGGCGCCCGAGGCCGACGTCCGGCGGCTCGTCGACACGGCCGATCGCTACAGCCCGTACCGCGACGTGTTCGCCCGCGCGCACGACGTCCGACGCGAGCTGCGGATCGCCAGCGCCGCGGTCTGAGCGATGGACGCGCGACTGCAGCGTCGCATCCAGCGGTACGGCTGGGACAGGGCAGCGCCCTACTACGAGCAATACTGGCAGGCGCAGCTGGCGCCGGCCCAGGCCCGCCTCTTCGAGCTGGCGGAGCTGCGGCCCGGCCAGCGCGTGCTCGATATCGCCTGCGGCACGGGCCTGGTGACGCTGCCGGCGGCGAGGGCCGTGGGAACGAGCGGTGCCGTCGCGGCCACCGACATCTCCGAAGCCATGGTGGCGCGCGTCGCAGCGGAGGCCGCGGCGCAGGGGCTGCCGCAGGTGACGGCCTCGCGCATGGACGCCGAAGATCTCCAGTTCCCCGAGGCGTCGTTCGACGCGGTGCTCTGCGGGCTGGGCCTCATGTACGTGCCCGATCCGCTGAAGGCGCTGCAGGCAATGCTCCGTGTGCTGCGGCCGGGCGGCGTCGCGTCGGCGGCGGTGTGGGGCGCGCGCAACCGCTGCGGATGGGCCGAGATCTTCCCGATCGTCGACGCCCGCGTGCAGTCAGAGGTCTGCCCCATGTTCTTCCAGCTCGGCACGGGAGACCGCCTTGCGCTCACCATGGCCGAAGCCGGGTTCGTCGACATCCGCGCCGATCGAATCGTCACGGAGCTCCGCTACGAGTCGGACGAAGCCGCGTGCGGCGCCGCCTTCGCCGGCGGTCCCGTCGCGCTGGCGTACTCCCGTTTCGATGACGCGACCCGCCGCGAAGCGGAAAGCGAGTACCTCCAGTCGATCGCTGCCTATCGCGCGGGCGACGGCTACGCGATCCCCGGCGAGTTCGTCGTGGCGCGAGCCCACCGCGCCACGGACTAACACCGCCACGGAATAACACGGAAGAACACTGACAGGGGTATCCCGTCGGCTGTTGAAAATCAGCGGCGGCTCGGCTGGCGACTACGCGACCTGACGATCCTCCTGAGCGGCGGTGAGACCGAGCTGGCGGTCGCGCGCGCAGGGCGCTGACCAGCGTCGGCACGTCGGCAGACGCCTTCAGCCGGTGGAAGCCCTTCACGGCTTCGAGGATGCCGGCCGCGACCCACCGCAGCCTCATCTGCCCACCCGGTTGGCGCTTCACATGCCGCTTCACCGGCCGGGTCCGGGTGATGAGACTGTCCGCCGTGTTGGTCGTCGCGAGCGAGCGTCGCACGCGCGGGAGGTGTCGAATGGTATTGCCTGACTCCCAGAGGCTGCGGTGCGCCGAGGCCGCTCGACTTCGGGAACACTATTGCCGGCCGTGCGATGAACCGTCGCGCGGAACTGGTGCGCGCCGCGCCGACGGCGGCCTGTGAACCGCCCTGGTAACTCGCGCCACACCCGGCAGTTTCCGCCTTGGAGCTCATACTTCTCGACATCGCGCCGGGCGAGCGCGCCGCGTTCGAGATCCAGGCGCGCTGCCTTTGTCTGAGTTGTCCGTCCTTTGTTTGAGATCCAGGCGCGTGTTTGAGATCCAGGCGCGCCCCCGTGTTCATCCGTGTTATTCCGTGGCCTCGCCCCGTGTTATTCCGTGGCCTCGCCCCGTGTGAGTCCGTGGCGGGGGGCCGGCGCCGCAGTGGCGGAAATCCGGCGCCCTGCCTGCCGCGCGGGTTTCCGGGCCTCCGCGCGCATCCCTTTCCCGCACGAGATTGGTTGGCTCCTGAAAGACTTGCTGGCACTGGGCTTGCGGCAGAGGTTCCGGGACGGCGCGGCAGGAGGCCACTTTGCATCCGGACCTGCAGGCGATCCTCGAGGCGGACGAGCAGGCACGCGACGCGGTGCAGCGGGCGGAGCGCGAGCACGCGCGATCGGTGCAGCGTGCGCGGGAGGTGGCGCTGGAGGGGCGCGAGCGGGCGAAGCGAGCCGCGGCCGACGCGCTCGAGGCCGCGGTGCGGGAAGTTGACGAGCACTGCGCGTCCAGCCTGGCGGCGGTCCGCGCCGCCCGCGACGAGGCGCGCGCGCGACGCCGGCGCGCGGCGGCCGACGGGCTGAAGAGCGCCGTCGACGCATATCTGGCCGTGGTCTGCGGCGGACCCCCGTCCCAGGGGGGTGGGCCGTGAACGCTCCGGTCGAGTTCGCGTTCGTCAACGCGCGGCTCCGGGCACTCCTCAACGAGTTGTGGGAGCCCGCGCGGGTCCATCGCTCGCTGCGTGACGGGTGCGGCGGGTCCGCCACCGCGACCGCGGACATGACGACGGTCTACACGCCGCTCGTCCGCTGGTACGTGACGCTCGTCGAAGGGGGTACGGCGACGCGCGAGGTGCTGCTGGCGTTCGTCAGGCTCGCGGAGCTGGGCAACCTCAAGCTGTTGTGGCGGGCTGCCGTGCGCAGCCGTCGGCTGCCGCTGGCCTGCTGGCGGCCGCTCGGACCGCTCGCGACGATTTTTCCGTCGGACGCCACGATCTCTCTGCACGCCCTCGTCACCCGTCTGGCCGGCACGCCGTATTCCGCGCTGGCCGTCGAGACCGAGCGGAGCCACGGGAACGACCTGCTCGCGGCGGAGCTCGCACTGGATGGATGGGCGCTTGCCGCCCTCCACGATTCGGCGGTACGGCTGCCGGCCCGCGAGCGGCGGGCCCGGGCTCTGGTCGAAGCCTGGCTGCGCGAGCGCGAAGTCGATCTGTTGAGGCGCGCCGCGGGCTCGTACGGCATCGAGGCGGCGTTCGCGGTGAGCCTGACGCGCGTGCTCCGGCGCGAATGCGATCGCGCGTCCTTGATCGCACTGGCGGCGTGGGAGCCACGCGACGGCCGGCCCTTCGAGCTGCCGTCAGCGCTGCGGCGCGCGGGCGGGAGCGGAGGCGACTGGAGGTCGCTGATCAGTGCGCTCGGTCGAGCCCGCGCGCGTCTTTGCCGGCGTGCGCTCCTCGGCTATCCCTTTCAGGCCGCACCGATCGTCGCCGGAATCCTTCTTCGTGAGGCGCAGGCGTGCGCAGAGTTGAGTCTGGCGGCGGGAGGCGCGTACCCGGGGGGCCGTTCCGCGCTTCCGTTCGCGGCCGGCCTCGTGGCGCTCGGAGGATGATGTGTTCACGCCGGTTGCCATGGCGCGTGTTCGCATTCAGGTCGCCGGGCGGCACGCCGCCGCGGCGACCCATGCCATCGCCCGCCTGGGGCTGCTGCACCTCATCGACATCGCGCATGGCCGCAGCGATGCCGTGCCGCCCGGCACCGAAGCGGAGCTCTCGGCCCATCAGGCCCTGCGGGCCCGCGCCAGACGACTGGCCGAGAGGCTGGACCTCGGAGCGCCGGCCCTCGTCGGCCGGATCGACGAGCCGCCCATCACGGATTTCGGCGAAGAGGCCGGGCAGTTCGAGAGCGCCCTGGTTGCCATCGAGGGCGTTGTCGATCCGGCCTGGAGCGCGAAGGGCGCTGCGGAGCGCGAGGCAGCGGATGCGGTGCGACGGCTCGATCGGGCGCGCCGGCTGGAACGCGCGGGGCTCGACGTCTTGCGACTCGCCGCCGTGCGTTTCGTCGCGCTCCGCCTCGCGTCCGGATTGCCCGAGGCGTTCGAGACCGTCGTGTCGGCCATCGCTCCGGCCCCCTGCGCGGTCGTGCCGCTCGAGCGCGGTGGGGCGGATGTCCTCGCCGCGATCGCGGTGCCGGTCGGGACGGGTGAGCGCCTGGATTCGGCGCTCAGGCTCGTCCAGCTGGAGGTGACCGCACCGTCGGCGCTCGAAGAGCTCTCGTCCGCACCGGTGCTCGAGCGGCTGGCGCGCGAGGCCCGGAGCCTCGAGGCCGAGGCCCGGCTGCAACTCGAGAAGGCGCGCGCGCAGCACGGCCAGGCCGTCGTCGATCTGCTCGCGCGCGTCGAGGCATGCGTCCTGCTGCTGCAGGCCCAGATTCAGTTCGGCGCGAGCGGACGCTTCGTCGTGATCTCCGGCTGGATTCCGGAGTCCGCGCTCGAAGGCCTCCGTTCCGGGTTGGCGGCGGCGGCTCCGGGCGCCGTCGTCGACGTCGAACGTCCGGGGGATCTGCCGGAGGCCGCCGACAACGCCCTGCGGATTCCGATCCTGCATCGCAATCCGCTGCTGCTGCGGCCCTTTCAGAGCCTCGTGCACCTCTACGACACGCCGCAGTACCGCGAGGTACAGCCGACCGCTTTCTTCGCCGTCAGCTTCCTGCTCATGTTCGGGCTGATGTTCGGCGACGTCGGACACGGTGCCGTGCTCGTGTCCGCGGGCTACTGCCTGTTCAGGTTCGTTCCCCGGTTTCTCGACTACGGCATCCTGCTCGGCGAAGCCGGCGTGGTCTCCATGATCTTCGGCTTCCTCTACGGGAGCCTGTTCGGGATCGAGGGTCTGCTCCCCGTGCTGTGGATGTCGCCGCTGCACGATCTGCCAGCGTTCATGCGCGTCGCCGTCGCGTTCGGCGCCACGCTCGTCAGCCTCGGGCTGATCCTCAAACGTGATCAACTGCTGGCGCGCCGGCGAGCGCATGGCCGCGCTCCTCAGTCCGCATGGCCTCTTCGGCGCGTTCCTCTACTGGACTGCGCTCGCGCTCGCGGTGCGGGCGCTCGTCTCACCCCTGGCTGTTCCCGCGTGGGTCGTCTGGCTGCTCGCCACCTGTGCCGGCCTGCTCCTCCTGCTCGGCCCGACGCTGGCGGCCCGTCTGGCGAGCGCGCTTCCCGGCCGGCTGACCGTGCCGCGCGCGCCTGCCTGGCTGCGCCTGCTGGAGGGGTCCATCGAGCTCGTGGACACGTTGTTCGCCTACTTCGCCAACACGATTTCGTTCGTGCGCATCGGCGCGTTCGCGGCCGTCCACGCGGGCATCTTCATCGCGATGTTCGCCGTCAGCGACGCCCTGGTGCAGCTTCGGTTCGGTGGTCCGTTGTCGTTGGCGGCGCTCGTGATCGGAAACATCCTGGTGATCCTGCTCGAGGGGCTCACCGTGTCGGTGCAGGTGCTGCGCCTCGAGTACTACGAGTTCTTCGGCAAGTTCTTCCGCGGAGGGGGGGAGCTCTATCGGCCGCTGATGCTGCGGCCGTCCCAGCAAGGAGGCGCGTCGTGACGCTCCGTCGTCGGATGCTGATACTGCAGATCGTGCTCATGGCAGTGGCCATCCTGCTGGGGGCGGTGGCCTGGCCGGTTCTGGCCCAGGGCGAGGGCGCCGAGGCCGCCAGCTCGCCTCCGGACGTGATCAAGTGGGCCTTCCTCTCGGCCGCGCTGGTGACCGGTCTCTCGGCACTGGGCGCCGCCTATGCCGTCGCCGTCGTCGGCGGCGCAGCGATGGGCGCAGTGGCCGAGAAGCCGGAGACGGCCGGACGGGCGCTCGTCTTCGTCGGCCTGGCCGAGGGCATCGCCATTTACGGCATCATCGTCGCGATCATGATCCTCGGATATGTGCGCTGAACGACTCCCCCGGACCTCGGCGGCGGGCGGGCCTGACGCGTCCGCGCCAGCGCTGCGCGCGGTCGTCCTCGGCTCGCTCCTGGACGTGACCGGCTTCGCGCTGGCGGGAGTGGACGGGGTGGTCTGTGCCACGGCGGCCGAGGTGCAGTCGGCATTGCAGGAGCTGACGTCGGATCCGGGGGCCGCGGTGATCCTGATGTCGCCCGAGTGCGCGGCGATGGCGGGCGATGCGGTCGGGCGCTTCCAGCCCCGCCACGAAACGCAGCTGCTCGTGATCCTGCCGCCGTCTCCGCCAGGGGACTCCGGCCTGGACGTGGAGGACACTCCGTGATCACGCACGGGAGCGTGGCTGCCGTCATCGCGGCGATACGCGAGGAGGCGGCGGCCGAGATGGATCGCCTCGCGAGAGGGGCTGCCGTTGAGCATGCGGCGCTCGCGTCCGAGCGCGAGCGCCCCGCCGCTCTCGCTGATCGAGAGCGCCGCCTCGCCGAGGCGGGAACCCGGGCGAACCGCATGCGCGACGACGCGGACTGGGAGAACGCGCTGCAGGATCTCCGGGATCGCGAGCAGTGGATGTCGGACGTCGTCGCAGCCGCCCGGAACGTCCTCCTCGCCGACCCGGATCCGCAATGGACCCGTGAGTGGACGGCGGCGCTGGCCCTCGAAGCGATGGCGGCCCTGCCACCCGGCCCGTGCGTCATTGTCGTGCCGGTCGCACGTGCGCCGCTCTTCGAGGACGCGTGGCTCCGCGGGCTCGAGTCGAAGTCGGGCCGGTCCCTCGCGGTCGAGCCCGGGCCGATTGGCGCCGGGTGCCTCGTCCGGATGACCGGCGTGCCGCTGGCTTACGACAACTCGCTCGAGGCGCGCGAGGCGAGGCTCCACGCCACGTGGCGGGCCACCCTCGCGAGCCTGTACGAGTCTCTCTGTGCCGGCATCGCTGGCGTGCCCGCCGGGACCGCCGGGAGCGGGAGCGTGCGCTGATGCCCGGCCCTGAGCCCTCGGGCGCATTGATCGACCTGATCGGTCCCGTCGCGCGCGCGCGAATGACGCGTGCGGTGGCGCTCGGCGAGGTGATGTGGGTCGGAAGCGAAGGGCTTTACAGCGAGGTCGTTGCGCTCGACGGCGGTGTCGCGACCCTTCAGGTCTACGAGCCGACCGTCGGCCTCGAGGCTGGCACGCCCGTGGTGGCGTCGGGTTTTCCGTTGCGGGTGCAGCTCGGGCCCGGCCTGCTGGGATCGATCTTCGACGGCTTGCAGCGCCCGCTCGATCGGCTCGCCGTGCGCGACGGCGACTTCCTCAGACGGGGAGGGACGACGGACGCGCTGGACGTGAGCCGGCTGTGGACGTTCGAACCGTCCGCGCGCGCGGGCGACAGCATGGCGGCGGGGGCGCTGGTCGGGGTTGTCGCCGAGACGCCGGCGCTGCGGCACCTGGTGCTGGTCCCGCCCGGCGTGACCGGCCGGCTGCAGGAGGTCGCGCCGCCCGGCGACTACCGCGTGACCGACACCGTCGCGACGGTCGCGACGGCCGATCACGCCGCCGTCCCGCTGCGCCTGGCTCACTTCTGGCCGGCGCGCCGGCACCGGCCGTGCCGCTGGCGGCTGTCGCTGACCGTACCGCTCGTCACGGGGCAGCGCGTCCTCGACTGCCTCTTCCCGGCGGCCGCGGGCGCTGCGGTGGCCATGCCCGGCGGGTTCGGGACGGGCAAGACCGTGCTGCAGCAGCAGCTCTGCAAGTGGGCGGACGCCGACGTCATCGTGTTCATCGGGTGCGGCGAGCGGGGCAACGAGATGGCCGAGGTGCTCGCGGAACTGCCCGCGCTCGTCGACCCACGCTCCGGCCGGCCGCTCAGGGAGCGTACGGTGCTCATCGCGAACACGTCCGACATGCCGGTGGCGGCGCGCGAGGCGTCCATTCACGTGGGCGCCAGCATTGCCGAGTACTACCGCGACATGGGCCACCGCGTGCTCCTGCTCGCCGACAGCACCTCGCGGTGGGCAGAGGCGCTGCGCGAGATCTCCGGACGCCTGGAAGAAATGCCGGCCGAGGAAGGCTACCCGCCGTATCTGGCGGGTCGCCTCGCGTCGTTCTACGAGCGGGCTGGCCGCGTGACGACGCTCGGCGGGCTGGAGGGCTCGCTCACGATCGTGGGTGCGATCTCGCCTCCCGGCGCCGACCTGACCGAGCCGGTCACCCGCCACACGGAGCGCCTCGTGCGGGCGCTGTGGAGCCTCGATCGGGAGATGGCTCACGCGCGGCGCTTCCCCGCGGTGAGCGTGTCGGCCTCGCACAGCGGCAGCGCCGCGCAGCTCGCTGGCTGGTGGCGTGAGCAGACCGGATTCGACTGGGCGGCGCTCCGCGAGGAGGCGATGACGCTGCTGCAGGAGGCCGATCGGCTCGAGCGCACGGCACGGCTGATCGGAACGTCCAGCCTGCCGGGCCGGCAGCAGCTCGTGCTCGCGTGCGCCGCGCTGCTGCAGGATGGATTCCTGCGGCAGGCCGCCGGAGCCGGCGACGACTGGTGTTCGCCGCGCCGCCAGGTCGCCCTGCTGGATCTGCTGCTGTCCGTCACACGCGGGGCGCTCGCCGCTGAAGCGGCGGGCGCAGCCGTGGAGTCGATTCTGGCGCTTCCGATCCTGCCAGAGGTGCGCCGCGCGAGCACCACGATCGCGGAAACGGAGATCCCCCGTATCCGCCAGCTCGCGGAACGCGTGGCGCGCGACCTTCAGGCGCTGACGGGCACGAGAGGAGAAGCGGCATGAGCGTGGCTGGACTGACGCTCCGGGGACTCGAGCGGCTCCGCAGCCCGTTCGCCTTCCTGCGCGGCGTGCCGCGGGCGGCGCTCTACGAAGTGGTCGACATCGAGGATCCGGGCGGAGCCAGGGGCAGCGGCCGCGTGGTGGCGATTCATGGCGACACGGCCGTGGTCGAGGTGTTCGGCCCGGCCGAGGGGCTCGCGCTGGACCGGGTGTCCGTCCGCTTCACGGGACGGACGGCCCTGGTGGGCGTCGGCGTCGAGGTCCTCGG
>DASPFV010000217.1:0-11871 GCA_035620975.1 Vicinamibacterales bacterium | reverse complement strand
TCGCCTGCGAGAGGTAACGCGGTGAAGAGGATCTCCTCCCCGCCGGGAATGAAGGCCAGTCGACCCCTTGGGAAGGTGGTTGGCACGAGCTCTCTCGGCTCGCCGCCAGCTGCGGGAACGACGTGCACGAAAGGACCACGGCCGGGGGTCGTCCGGTTGAAGGCGAGGGTCCGACCGTCGGGCGAGAAGGTCGGCAGGATGTCGTCTGAAGACGGAGTGTGGGTGAGCCTCTTCTTCACGCCGCTCACGATGTCCAGAACAAAGATCCCGAGGTGTTCTTCTGGCGACGACCGATCCACGACGGCGAGGGAGCGGCCGTCGTGAGACCACGCGAGCCCCTGGTGGGCCAGGCCCTGCACCTGCCCGATCGCGAGCTCGGGTCCGCCGGTGGGAGGGATGAGGCGCACTTCCGAGCCGCCCCCGGCCCTGTCGCGGAGAAAAGCGATCCGGGTGCCGTCGGGCGACCAGACCGGGCTCCCATCCCTGGCGCGATCGAACGTCAGGCGAAGCGGGGGCTCTGCGCCGATCGCCTTGACGTAGATGTCGAAATTGTCCTGGTTCTCGCCGTCCCACGTGAACGCCACCAGCGAGCCGTCCGGAGAGAACGTCGGCTCCGCCTCGCTCCCGGTGTAGCTGGTGAACGGAACGGCTTCCAGCCTGGCCTCACGGGGGATCGGGTCATCGGGACGGGACGCGTACCGGTACACGCCGAGGGCCGCGGCGATCGCGACGAGTCCAGCCGCCGCTCGCCGCCACAGCGCCGGGCTGAGCCGGACGCGAGCCGCCGGCGGGATTGCGTGCGCTTCACGGTCCGGCTTCTCCTCTGGCCGGACTTCGCGAACGGGGGCCGTGAACCGGTAACCGTGCTTTGGCACGGTCTCGATCCACCCGGTCCCAGCCTCCCCGAGCGCCTTTCGCAACGTCGAGACCTGGAAGGCGAGGCTCGCCTCTTCGACGTTCACGTCACCCCAGACCAGTCTGAGAAGCTCGTGTTTGGTGAGCAGCCGGCCGCCGCTGGTGACGAACGCATTGAGGAGATCGAAGGTGCGTGGGGCCAGAGGCACGACCGTGCCGTTGCAGTCCAGCACCCTCGAGGCGGAATCGAGGCGGAAGGGCCCGAACCGATAATTCCCGGCCGGAACGGTGCTGGACATGACCGTGAGCGAGTGAGAAGGAGAGCATACGGCAGAAGACGAAGTGCCGCAAGTCGCTGAGGCGACGTCAGATAGCGGCGAAAGAAATTCCTTCGCCATTCCTGCGCGCGTCCCATCGCCGCCAAAAGACTTCCTCAGCGTGCGCGTCCCAGCTTTGGGCGATGAGATGCCCGGGGGCCCTGGCCGGAACCATCGCCTGCTCCATCGCGGTTCTCATCCCGGTACCATGCTCCGGCGAGGAGCGCTGCCTCGTCGGACCCGTTGGGCCGCACGATCTGGCCTATCTGACCGCCTGTCGTCCGGCGGCCGTCAGCGCCGCTCAGCGGGAGGAGGTCCTCCAGACACTGCCCTCGACCGGAGCCGTGACGACGCTCGAGCCGAAGGAACGCGCGAAGCTCGACACCCTGGCGAGCGTGCTCCGTTTCCATGCGCGCGACGACGTCTATCACGTGAAGGTGATTGACGTTCCGCAGGCCTGGGCCGGGCTCCACGGAAGGGCGGTCCTGCTGATCTCGCTGCCGGCGGTGAGGCTCCTGCACGCCGAGCAGCTGCAGGCCCTCGTCGCGCACGAGATCGCCCACGAGTACTGGTGGGACGCGCGGGAGACGGCCCGTCACCGCAGCGACCGGGTCCGGCTGAGGAGCCTGGAACTGCTGTGCGACGCCGTCGCCGCGCTCACGCTGACCGCGCTCGATATTCCCGCGGAGCGACTCATCAGCGCGCTCGGCGCGGTACACGAGTTCAATCGCGGCCGCTTCGGGGTCGCGGGGAACGACGCGGACTACCCGAGCCTCCGCAGACGGCAGTTAATTGTGAAGAGCTACGGTTATTGCCGATTGCCGATTGCGGAATGCCGATTGAATTGAGCGATTTGGGCGTTGGCGGATTGAGGATTCGCCGATTGGTCGATTGAGGGATCGAGGGATTGTCGATTGACGGATTCGAATGATCAATCAAGAGACTGGGGCTTTATTGGGATTGGAGGTGCCTCGCCGCCGCGCCATCGTTCTTCAGTCGGGATCAATCGACAATCCCCAATCGAAACTCAACAATCGTCAATCCACCAATCCATCAATACAATCCGCAATCCGCAATCTGCAATCGGCAATGTCATTCTGCTCTTAGCGCCGTGACAGGGTTGATGCGGGTCGATCGGCGGGCGGGGAGATAGCAGGCCGCGAGGGCGATCACGGCGAGGAGCGCCGGGGCACCGGCGAGCAGGAGCGGGTCCGACATGCTGGTCCGCGTGGCTTCTGCGAGCGCGTCGAGAACCGAGGCGAGCGCGCGCGTGATGAGGAGCGCGAGCGCCAGGCCGGCCACGGTTCCGGCCAGGGTGATCGCGGCCCCCTCGCGCAGCACGAGCCACAGCACGTTCGCACGGCGCGCGCCGAGCGCCATGCGGATGCCGATCTCGTGCGTGCGGCGCGACACGGCGTACGCCGTCACGCCCGCCAGCCCGATTGACGCCAGCAGCAGCCCGAAAACGCCCATCCCGCCATACACGAACGTCGCGACGCTGGCCAGGAACGCCGCCTGCTCCAGCTCCTCCGTCATGCGGCGAATCTGGACGATCGTGACATCGGGATCGATGTCGGCGACCGCGCGTCGGAGCCGCGTGGGCGCGTCGAACCCGGGAACCACCCGGACCGCGACGGTCACCCCGTGTCGGGCGGGAGCATCGAAGCCGGCTGGCGTCACGGGTCGATACAACGCGGGCAGCGTCGGCGCGAGCGGGAACGCCGAGCGGATGTCGCCGACGATGCCGACGACCTGCCAGGCGCGGCCCTCGAGCTCCACCACCTGCCCGAGCGGGTCTTCCTCCGGCCAGCCTCGCCGCGCCATCGCTTCGTTGATCACGAGCGCGCTCGAGTCGTCGCGCTGGTCGGCCCGGGTGAACGCCCGGCCGCGAACGATCGGGACGCCGACCGTTTCGAAGAACTCCGGCCCGACCCGGTCGGCGCGCGTGGCGCCGAGCAGCCGCGTTCCGGTCGCGAAGTCGCTCTTCGCGTTCAGGATCATTTCGCTCCCCGACATGGCCAGCGGCAGCGTCTGCGCCAGGCTCACGTGCGTGACGCCGGCAATCCCTCGCAACTGGTCTGGCAGGCGGTCGAAGAACTGGCGGGCGCGGGCCGGCGAGTACCCGTCACGGACCGGATCCAGGCTGACGAAATAGAGGTTCGCCGGCTCGAACCCGACATCCACCTGCGCAGCCCGGCGCCAGCCGACCACCACGAAGCCGGTGAGCAGCACGAGCACGATCGAGACCGTCACCTGCTGGAAGACGAGCACGTTCCGCATCCCGAACCGGCGTCGCGCCGCCAGCGTCGTGGGCGCGGCGGCCTTCAACCCGGCGTAGATCGCGTCGCGGCTCGCCCGCAGCGCCGGCGCGGTGCCGAACAGGAGCGTAGAGCCGGCCGCCACAGCCGCCGCGGCCAGGAACGCGAGCCAGTCGAACTGCACGTCGTAATGCACGTACCCGGGGATGACCGGGCGCATCCGGTCGAAGAGCGCCAGCAGCCAGAGCGTGAACACGCCCCCCGCTGCGGCGCCCAGAATGACGAGGAGGAGGTTCTCGGTGAGCAGCTGGCGGACGATCCGTCCGCGGCCCGCGCCGAGGGAGAGTCGCACGGCGATCTCGCGTCGGCGGGCCGAGCTGCGCGCCAGCACGAGGTTCGCCACGTTGCCGCAGGCCATCAGCAGCACGAGCGAGACCAGCATGATCGGGAAGCCGATCGCGCGCGGCAGGTCCTCGTTCCTGACGGGGAACATGCGTCCACCGGGAAGCAGCCGGACGCGCGCTTCCGGGCTGTCGCGGCCCGGGTCGCCGTGGAGGACTTCGAGCCGACGGACGAGCGCCTCGAGCGCCGGCTCGGCCTGGTCCGCAGCAATACCCGGGACCAACCGGCCGATGACGTCGAACGCCGCCGCGCGGCTCGTTTCGAGGCCGGCCAACTCGGGCACGACGCGGGTGTCGGCCGTGGTCGGAATCCAGATGTCGGCGGCGGCGGTCATCGGCGCCGCGCCGAGGAAGCCTGGCGGAGTGACACCTGCCACGGTCATGAGGTGACCGTTGACGCGGATCGGCCGGCCGACGATGTCGGACGACGCGGCGAAACGCGTTCTCCAGAGGCGATCGCTGATCACCACGGCGCTGGCGCCAGGGCTGGCCTCCTCGAGGCCGAACACGCGGCCGCGTGATGCGCGCACGCCGAGCACGTCGAAGTAGTCGGCGGTGGCGAGATGGCCCCAGACGCGCTCGGGCTCGTGCCCCTCGCTGCGCAGCGCCACGGGCACGGGCCCGCTATACGCGGCGAGCGAGGCGAACTGACCGCTCGAGCGCAGCTCGTCGACGTTGCCGAAGGCGGTCGGCTGCTGAAAGCGGACGACACCGCCGGGGTCGGCCACGCCGGGCACGCCGCGCAACATCGTCGACTGGATCTGGGCGTACATGGCGGCCGTCAGACCGATGCCGATCGCGAGGCAGAGCACGGAGGCGGCGGCGAATCCAGGAGAGCGGGCGAGCAGCCGCGTCGCGTACCGCACGTCGCGCGAGGCGTCGCGCGCGTGTTCGACCGCGATGTGGAGCGCGAGGTTGGCGAGCAGCGCGGGCACCGTGCGGAGCAGCCGGCCGCGCCCGCCGGACCGCCCGGCGTCGCGTACGACGGCCTCGGCGACCCCGGACAGCTCGCGGCCGTACTCGTCGCGGAACTCGGCCGGCAGCGCGCGGGCCAGCGCACGGTAGAAGCGGATCGAGGCCCGTTCGAGCGTCATGACGCCTCCAGGTCGAGAGCCCGCCGCTTCACGCGGGCCGCACGAACGAGATCCTCGAGACGCGCGATTTCGGCCGTCAGCACCCGCCGGCCGAGCGACGTCAGGCGATAGTAGCGGCGCCGGGGATCGTCCTGGTCGCGGGCGCGTCGATCGTCGACGGCTTCGATCAGCTCCTCGTCGACGAGGCGTCGCAGCGCACCGTACAACGTCGCGGGCCAGAGGCGGACCCGGCCGCCGGTGCGCTCCAGCACTTCCTGCATGATGCCGTACCCGTGCTGCTCGCCCCCGGCGAGGCAGAGGAGGATGTGGAACCAGTTGGTGCGCAGCGGGAGGAACGCGGCGGTGACCTGGTCAGACATATCACCGATAATATATATATCGTCTGATACTGACAAGCGCCGCCGGCGCGTACCGGAGCTGGTTGCGGCTGGTGAGGAACTTCGTTCGAAATCTCCTGATGCCTGACGGGAGCGCGTCATCTGATGAAAACGGCGATTCACCAGAGTCGGTGATCCCGACCCGCTTCCAGTCGCCCCACGAGGGAATGGCTGCTCCCCCCCCGGAAGGCCGACGAATGAGGAATGGCAGCGGCGCTGAGCGCGGCTCACCGCACGTCAAACTGCACGAACTGCACGGCCGTCCTCGCGCGGCCGGCGCGCTTCGGATCGGTGGTGGCGGCCGCGACCTGCAGGATGTAGCTGCCGGGCGGCAGCGACTCGCCCAGCCTGAGGCCGCCGGCGGCGGTCACGCGAGCGCCGCTGCCGGCGGGAACCGGCAGCGTGCGCGCCGGAAGCGACGCGACGCGCTGGTCGCCTCGCCAGACGCTGATCGCGGCCTCGACCCGTTCCGCTGCATTGTAGATCTCGTACGCATAGGTGAGCGGCGCGCCGGCGCGATAGACGCGCAGGGCCTGCTCGGGGGCGACGGAGATCGACGTGGCGGCTCCGGTGCGCGGCGACCCGTCTTCGGCGCGGAGCACGATGCCTGACAGCGCGAAGTCGCCGCGCGGAACGTCGGCGACGTCAACGAACTCGCCTGCGCTGCCGAGTTTGCCGGATTGTCGATCGCGGATGGCGAACCGGAACTGGTAGCCGCCCGCCCGCGCGACGGGCACGAGCAGCGTGTAGGCGAGGCCGCGCCGAAGGGCCTCCTCGGTTGCGGTATCCGTGAGTGCGACCTCGAAGCCGGTCGTGAGGTGCGCGACCTCGGTGCCGTCGGCGTCGAACACCATCCCGAGCACATCGGCCGCCGCGATCCGCTTGCCGTCGGCACCGTCCGCAAATGTCAGCGCGCGTGCGTCCACGTGCAGCAAGGTGCGAACGAACAGACCGCGATCGGGCGACCAACCGGGCAGCGGCGTCGCGAGCAGCGCCATGTCGGTCGATGTGAACGGCGAGATGGCCGCGCGAATCAGCTGGTGCGCCGGCGAAAGCGGCGCCTCCTGCTCGTCCGCGTCGCTGATGCCGAGGAACTGCTTGCGCGTTCGCACGCGCAGCTCCGGCCGCCGGACCTTCACTCCGATGTTGTGGTAGGCCGGCTTCCTCCCCTTGCCGGCGAACGTTCCCTGTTCCGGCGCGTAGCCGATGATGTAGTAGTCGCGTACATCCTGGCTGATGCGGGCGAACCCGCGCTCCAGATTGTTCGTGTTCAGGACGGCGAAACCACCGGTCTGCTCCGCAACGTAAGCGAGGGCTTCCTGCGTATCGCGGTTGAACTCGCGCCGATCCTGCGCGCGGTCGCGGACGACCGCGGCCATCCCGTCAGACCCGATCGGCCCCCGCGTCAGGTCGTCCGATGCCTGGAGCCCGCCGCTCTGAAGGCCGCGTGGGTCGAGCGAGTAGATCACCACGCCGGCGCGGGCGGCCTGATCGATCACCCTGTCGACGGCCGCGCGGACGCGCGTGTCCTCGACGTCGAACATCTGGAATCCTTCGGACACGAACATCACGGCCTTGCGGCCGGGCAGCTCGCGCGCCGCCCGGATCGCGAGGTTCAGCGCACCCAGCGTCCCGGTGGCCACGATCGAGCGTCGAAATGCGTCCACTCTCTTGAAGTCGTTCGGATCGCCGAGACCGGATCGATCGTCGAATGTCGCCCACTCGTTCAGCGTCCCGAACGGCTCGACACCGCTCCGCGAGAATCCGTTCCAGCGGAGGTTGTCGATCGCCTCGTGGAGGACACGGCGATCCATCGTGAACGGTTGGAGGCCGCCGATGGACCCGCCGGTTCGCACGATGCCGACGAGGTCGGTCGGCTGGACCTCGCGGTCGATGAACGCGTGCAGGCCGCGCTTCGCGTAGTACAGGCTGTCGACCGACAGCCCGAGATCGTCGACGACGATCGCGAGCGTGCGCTGAATAGCGGACCGCGGTGCCATGAGCGCGGAGGGTGATGGCGACGGGTCGGCGGGCGACGTCGAGACTCGCGGCACGCCGGGTGCCGCCGAGCTCGAGGCTCCGGCCGGCACCGGCACGAATCGCGCGAATGTGACCTTCTGCGGCTTCCCATTCTGCAGCACGACGAAATCGTCGGCGGTCAGGTCCGTCACGATCCGCCCGTCCTTGTCCGTGACGACGGCGTCGATGCGCACCGCGTCAACGGCGACCTTGAAACGGGGGAGCTCGTCGTGTGGCGCCTGGCCGGCGAGTGTGCCTGCCGCCAGCACGAACGTCGTCACGGTCACAACCGCTCGCATGTTACGGCTCATGAATGACCCATCGACACTGGCGACCACGATCATGCCACAGGTGCAATCGAGGGTATCAACGACTAAGGGGATTCAGCGCGCGAGGTGTTTCGGCGCGCGATATTGACGGAATACCCGTTATGCGGCACCCTCACAGCAATGACGCGCAGATGGACGACGAGCGGCCTGAGCCCCTATCCATGGCGATACCACTCGCATCGCTAGCCTTCGTTGCGGTGCTCCAGGCTGGTCCGGTGATCCTGTCCAGCGATGACATCGGTGACAACTACTACGACGCGGTACCCGCCGAGCTCCGGCAGCAGATCACCTGGCTCGGTCTGTTCATCAAGGAGCCGAAGGCCGACGAGAACACAGCCGAATCGCGACTGGAGGCCGCGCAGGTCGGCTTCGCGCCGCACAAAGCGGCCGGGACGACTGTGTATCGGCTCGTGACGACTCCGCAGGGTGCGGAGCTGCTGATCGCCGGAGTGCCGGGGCTGTCGGCCGGCGCGGCGACGACAGCGGACCGGTTCATCGATCTCGGTGGCGAGAAGCGTACAGCGGACATCCGACTCGGCACTCGCCTGTACAGGATACGTCTGCATTCTGAGGACCCGAACTACTGTGACGCCGTCATCGTGCTCACCGAAGCCGATCGGATACAGAAGCTGTTCGACGCGGCCGAATCCGGGGCCACGAACGACCTTGGATTGGTCGTGTCGTGCGATGAGCCGCACTTCAGGATTCACTGGGCGGGTGATCTGGACCGCGACGGTCGGCTCGACATGCTGGTGACGTTCAGCCGGAAGTACAGCTACCATCCTCGGCAGTTGATGCTCTCGTCGGGGGCCGGGCCTGGCGAGCTCATCGCAGAAGTCGCGCGGTACGACCGCTTTGCTCAATGAGCACGTCCTGCCAGGCGAAAGCCCACCGGACACTGTCGAAGGCGCCCCCGAGAGCAGCGCCAAGAGGTCGTGAATAATCCGGTAAAGAGCTGCGATACGACTGAACCGGCTGACCCTCCGGAACCAGAAGGGACCCCGGAACGCGCGGAACCAAGAGCCTCGGGAACCCCGTATAATCGGGCCGGTGTCCACCATCTCCCACTACCGGATCGAAGGGGAAATCGGCCGTGGCGGGATGGGTGTCGTTTACCGCGCCATAGACACGCGGCTCGGGCGGCCGGTGGCCATCAAGGTCCTTCCGCCCGACGCCATCGTCGAGCCTGCGGCAGCCGACACCGGTTCACGCCGCCGGCGCTTCATCCAGGAGGCGCGGGCCGCCTCCGCGCTGAACCATCCCAATATCGTCACGATCTACGAGGTCGACGAGCACGAGGGGACGACGTTCATCGCGATGGAGCTGGTGGAGGGCACGGCACTCGACCGGCTGCTGGCGGCCGGGCCTCCGCCCATTGTCAGCGTGCTCGAGTACGGCGTGCAGATCGCGGCCGCGCTCGAGGCCGCTCACGCCGCCGGGATCGTCCATCGCGACATCAAGCCGGCCAACATCGTCATCACGCACGATGGCCGGGTGAAGGTGCTCGATTTCGGCGTCGCGAAGCTGGCGGCTCGGCCCGCCGACGCGACGGTCTCCGCGCTCGGCACGACGCCCGGCCTCGCGGTGGGAACGGCGGCGTACATGTCGCCGGAGCAGGCGCAGGGCGGCGGCGTCGACGCGCGGTCGGACCTGTTCTCGTTCGGCGCGGTGATCTACGAAATGCTCGCCGGACAGCGTCCGTTCCAGGGCGTGTCCGACGTCGGGCTGCTGACGTCGATCCTCCGTGATGCGCCGCCTCCGTTGCGGAGCCGGAGGCCGGAGGTTCCGGCAGACGTGGAGGCGATCGTCGAGCGCGCGCTCGCCAAAGATCCCGACGCGCGGTTCCAGAGCGCGGCGGCGCTGCGCGAAGCGCTCGCCGCGGCCCACGCGCGCATCACGCGTCCGCCGGACGCGGCCTGGCGGCGGCCTCGCTTCCTCGTCCCGGCGGCCGCACTGCTCCTCGCGCTCGCGGCCTTCGGTATCTGGCAGACCGTCCAGGCACGGCGCGCGCGATGGGCACGGCTCGAGGCGCTGCCGCAGATCGAGCGGCTCTACCTGAGCGGGCGCACGATGGAGGCGGTTCGCCTGGCACGCCAGGCCGAGCGCTACGCGCCGGAGGACGTCGCGCGGACGCGCGCGGGGTGGGTGCCGTTCAGGCTCGAGACCGAACCGGACGGCGCGCAGCTCGAGATTCGGAACTACCACGATCTCGAGGGCGTCTGGGAGCCCTTTGGCGTGTCGCCGCTGCAGACGACCTTGCCATTCGGGTACTACCGCGTGCGCATCTCGAAGCCCGGGTACAAGACGCTCGAAGTCAGCGCTGGAGTCGGCCGCCAGCCTGTGAAGCTCACGCCGGAATCCGAGACGACGCCCGGCATGGTCTTCGTGCCTGGCGGATCGTACCAGGTTGGGATCGCACCCGCGGTCAGCCTCCCCGATTTCTGGATAGATCAGCTCGAGGTCACGAACATGGCCTTCAAGCAGTTCGTAGACGCGGGCGGGTATCGCGATCCGAAGTACTGGAAGGCACCGTTCCGCGATGGCGGCCGCGTGCTGACGTTCGACGAGGCCATGACGCGGTTCCGCGACACGACCGGTCGCGCCGCCCCCGCGACATGGGAGCTGGGAAGCTACCCGGAAGGACGCGGCGACTATCCTGTGGCCGGCCTGAGCTGGTTCGAGGCGGCAGCTTACGCCGAGTTCGCGGGCAAGAGCCTGCCGACGCTCTACCACTGGTTCCGCGCGTCGGGGAAAGATGAGAACTACTCCGACATCCTGCAGTTGAGCAACTTCGACGGAAAGGGCCCCACGAGGGCGGGTGAGCGCTCCGGACTGGGTCCGTGGGGCACGTTCGACATGGCCGGCAACGTCAAGGAATGGTGCGCCAACGAGGTCGGCGGAACCGGGCTGCGCTACGTCCTGGGCGGCGGCTGGAACGAGCCGAGCTACCGGTTCGCGGAGCAGGACGCGCAGAACCCGTGGACCCGCCGCGAGACCTTCGGCATCCGCCTCGTGAAGAACCTCGGGCCGATTGGGACTGCCGCGGCGCCGGTGGCCCAGGTCACGCCGGATCCGAGCACGATCGTGCCGGTCTCCGACGAGCTGTTTGCCGTGTACCGCCGCTTCTACGAGTACGACCGCACGCCGCTCGATACGCGCGTGGAATCGGTCGACGACAGCTCGCCGTACTGGCGCAAGGAGAAGGTGAGCTTCGCCGCTGCGTACGGCAACGAGCGCGTGCCGGCCTACCTGTTCCTGCCGAAGAACGCCACGGTGCCCTACCAGACGGTCGTCCTCTTTCCGTCGGCCTACGGGTTGGCCGTGCCCTCGAGCAACACGCTCGATCTCGGCACGTTCGAGTTCATCATCCGCAGCGGACGGGCCCTGCTCTACCCCGTCTACAAAGGCACGTTCGAACGACGCGTCACCGGACCGCTGGGTCCGTCGGCGATCCGGGACCTCGGCATTCAGATGGCCAAGGACTTCTTCCGCGCGGTCGACTACCTGGAAACGCGGAAGGAGATCGACGCGCAGAAGCTCGCGTACTACAGCCTGAGCATGGGCGCGTACTTCGGTCCCATCCCGGTATCGCTCGAGCCCCGCATCAAGGTGGCCGTGTTTGCCTCGGGCGGCCTGCGGTACAACCGCCCGCCCGAAACCACCCCGTCGAACTTCATGCCGCGCGTCAAGGTGCCCGTGCTGCTCGTGAACGGCAAGGATGATTTCGGCGTGCCTCTCGCCGATCAGCGGCGCTTTTTCGAGCTGCTCGGCACGCCGGAGCCGCACAAGAAGCATGTCGCGCTCGAAGGCGGGCACGTTCCGCAGGACATCCGGGGGCTGTTTCGCGAGGTCCTGAACTGGCTCGATCTCTACCTGGGGCCGGTTACGTGAGCCAGTGAGGGGGTGGGCGCCCGCCTTCGCTCCATCGATTGGGACGAGCTACGGCGCGCCTGGGCGTGTCCCTGTTGGAACTGACGCTGCCGGAAGTGGTGCGCCCAGCACGACTCGAACGTGCGACCTCCTGGTTCGTAGCCAGACGCTCTATCCAACTGAGCTATGGGCGCGGAACGTACCCGTCGGCGACAGGCACGTGAATACGAAACACGCAGTATATCACGCCGATCAGGCCGGCGGCGCGGCGGACAGCCGCCCCGGGGCAGCCGCCTTGGGCTGTTCGTCGCTGCCGTCGTAGCCGTCGAAACCGGGCATCCGGATCTCGAC
>DASPFV010000216.1:0-23923 GCA_035620975.1 Vicinamibacterales bacterium | reverse complement strand
ATACGCGGGCCTGGGGTCGCTGACGATCGCGGATTCGCGCGGATCTCCTTCTCCACGGGGCGCGGATGAACGCGGACTAATCCGGATTTCCCGTTCAGTCGTGGCGGACCACCGTGCCGCCCTTCATGACGAAGCGGACTCGCTGGAGCGATGCGATGTCCTCCAGCGGATTGCCCTCGACCGCCACGAGGTCCGCATAAGCGTCGGGTGACAGCGTGCCGATCTGGCCTTCCATCCTCAGCAGCTCCGCGGCCACGGTGGTCGCCGATCGGATCGCGTCGAGCGGCTTCATCCCGTACTCGACCATCCGGGCGAACTCGATCGCCTGTGATCCATGCGCGATCGCGCCAGCGTCGGTACCGAACGCGATTTTCACCCCCCGGCCGAGCGCCTTCTGGAACGAGTGCTTGTGAGCGTCCACGATGCGGCGGGTGAAATCCGTCTTGTCCGTGGCGAGCCCGGGCACGTACGCGGACAGCGTGGGAACCCAGTACGTGCCGTGCTGCTTCAGCAGATCCACGACCTCGTCGTCGAGCAGCATGCCGTGCTCGATCGAGCGGACGCCGCCGCGGATGGCGTTCTTCGCGCCGTCGTGGCCATAGGCGTGCGCGGCAACGTCCTTCCGCCACCGTCGCGCTTCGGCAACGACGGCCTGCACGTCCTCGAGCGAGAGCTGGCTGACCGGCTCCAGCGTCCGGCGATCGACGTGTCGCAGCGTTCCGGTCGCGTAAACCTTGATCCAGTCGGCGCCCCCCTTCACCTGACGGCGGACCTCGGCGATCATCGCGTCGCGCGTGTCGGCAAGAGCAGCGGGATCCGGCATGCCGAGTTCACGGTTCACGCCCGTAAGGTTCATGTGGCCGGCGGTGATCGTGATGGCCAGCGTGGCCACGAGCAGGCGCGGACCCGGAATGATCCCGCGATTGATCGCCTCCCGGAGGTCGACATCGGCGAACCCGGCTCCCTCCGAGTCCACGTCGCGCAGCGTCGTGAACCCTGCCTCGAGCTGTCTGCGAACCGCGGCAACCCCCTGAATCGTGCGAAACGCCTGCGTCTTGTACACGACCGGCGGCGGCCACTCTTCGTCTTCCGGCTGCAGCAACACGTGGGTGTGCGCGTCGATGAACCCGGGCAGCAGCGTCAGCTCCGCGAGCGGAACGACCTGGGCATCGCCCGGCACGGCCACCGACGCACCCACCGACTCGATCCGATCGCCGCGCACGAGAACCAGGGCGCCCCGGGTCAGGTGACCCGTCTGCGGGTCGAGCACGGCTGCGGGCTTCAGCACGACGGGACGCGGCGCGGGGGGCTGCTGCTCCACACTCTGGACAACCGCTGGAAGCAGGGCCGCGATGACCGCCACGGCAGCGAGGGGCATGACAGACTTCATGGTGGGAGGACCTCCTGTAGGCCTCGCCGCGCGGACGTCACCGTGTCGACTCGTCGGGCACGATCATCGACAACCGCTGCAGGGCCTCCACGACTTGTCCGACGGCGCAGTCTGGCCCAGCGGCAGGCCGAAGGCAACTCGAGGGGCGGCAGCACTCGCCGGGCGCCCGGCCAGGGCCGACCACCTCAAATGGATGAGCATGGGATCTCCCACTGCACGGGTTCGCCCCGTAGCGAGATCCGGCCATCCGGCAGGCGTTGCTGGGAATTCGTCAGTGAGCTTCCGGCCGGGTGGGGCAGCATCCCTGTTCCGCGGGCGCCACCCCTCTAACCGATTGGACGAATGGAGCTTCCGGCCGGGATCTCCGCACCCGCACACGGCTCGCACGGATCCTGCTTCCGATTCCTGTCGAAGCAGAGTGAAGGAGCGCGGCCATGGAAGCTCAACTGCCGAAGGAGGGCGACGTCCTCGTGTCGAACCCGACGGCCACTGTCGAACACGAGATCTGCGTCGTCCCGAAGCCGCCGCATCTGACCTGTGAGACGCACGACAAGGCCGTGGCCGCGGCCCGGGCGCTCGCCCAGCAGCTCGCGGTCGATGCCTGGCTGACGGAAGATCACCGGCACTTCCTCCGCATCGGGATGTTTCGCCGATGAACGCGGATTCGCGCGGATATCTCCTCACGGGTCGCGGATGGGCGCGGATTCACGCGGATCCCCTCTCCACGGGACGCGGATGAACGCTGATTGACGCGGATTCCGCTCCACGGGACGCCGATGACCCGGAGTGGTCCGGATGCATTCGCTACCGACACGGACTTCTCCTGCAGCCAGAAGGGGCGGGGGAGGATGAAGCCGGCGTCACGCGGCTCTACTTCACCTCGACGTCCACGACGACGGCGTGGTGGTCGCTGCGTCGTGTCTTGAGCACCCAGATCTCGGTCACGCGCGCGCTCGCGTCCGTCTTCTCCTGCCACCAGTAGTCGATTCGACCCGGCTGCGGACTGAGAGTCCTGACGTCCATGGTGTAGCCGGGATCGGTCCCGGCGAGCACCGGCCAGGCGTCGGTGAAGCCTCCCGCCATGTCCGCGTAGGCGCTCTCTCCCTGCACGAAGTTGAAGTCACCGCCGAGCAGCCGCGGCGCCGGTATGCTGGCGACCCAGGTCTGCAGCATGTCGAGCTGGGCCTGGCGATGAGTCGCGCTGAGCGCCAGATGCGTGGTGACGACGTTCACCCGCACGCCGTTCACAATCACGGCGACCTGCGCGGCCGATCGCTTCGCATCGAGGAACGTCGGGTCGCCCGGGTCCGAGTCAATCTTGATCGTCGCCGACGAAGCGACAGGGAGCCTGGTCAGGATCAGGTTCCCTTCTGGCGTCGACGTGTCCCGAACCGGCGCCCAGACGGCGTTCCAGCTCACCCCCGTGAGCGTCTGCAGCTTGGACTGATACAGCGCGGGCAGGTCGCCGTCAGCGTTGATCGTGACCTCCTGCAGCACGATCACGTGCGCGCCCGAGTCGGCCATCAGCTCCACCTGGGCATCGACGGCTTTCGTCTTGGCCGCGTTGAGGCCGTGCTGGACGTTCCAGGTCATCAGACGGAGCCTGTCGAGCGACGTCGATGGCGGCGGCGGCGGGGCGGCCGCTGTCGTGAAGCTCCACAGCGGACCCGCCGTCGAGCCGCCCGGACCCGTCGCCGTGACGCGCCAGAAATGCGTCGTCGACGCCGTCAGATCCCCCGGCGGGTCGTACGTCGTGCCCGTCTGCCCCGACGACACCACCGGCGGCGTGCTGCTCGTGCCGAACGCCACCGTGTAGGACGTCGCGTTCGACGAGGCCGCCCACGATACCGCCGTCGTCACCCCGACGCTCGTCGCCCCATTCACGGGCGAGGGGGACGCCGGCGCCGACGGCGGCGGCGTCGGCGCGGCCGCTGTCGTGAAGCTCCAGAGGGGCCCCTCCGTGATGGAGCTGCCGCGTCCCCGGACATCGATTCGCCAGTAGTAAGTCGTTCCGGCGGTCAGGGGACTCGGCGGCTGGTACGCGGCCGTGGTGAGGTTGCGCGCGACCACCGGCGGGGACGGCGTGGTGCCGAGACGCACGTCGAACCGGCGCGCATCGGAGCCGGCCGACCAGCTCAGCGTCACACCGACCGCGACGCCGACCGCGCCGTTCGCCGGTGAAGGGTTGCTCGCCGGAGCCGGGCTCTGGGCTCGCGCGGGCAGGACCATCAGCAGCACGCACGCCGCTGTGGTCGCGATCGCCCGACGCGCCGCCGTCGTGAACTGGTGGCCCATCATTTGACGTTCACCTCGGCCACCACGGCGTGGTGATCGCTTCGCGCGGTTTTCACGATCCACACCTCGGTTGCGACCGCGTTGGCGCTCGTGAGCTCCTGCCACCAGCCGTCCACCCGGGCTGGCGCCGAAGGCGAGCCGAACGTCTCGGTGGTCACGCCCGTGTCGTTCGTCGTGACGAGCACGGGCCAGACGTCAGCAAACGTTCCAGCCATGTCGCTGTAGCCCGGGTCGCCGGGACGCATGGCGAAAGACCCCCCGAGCAGTCGCGGACCCGACACAGTCGCCAACCAGGCCTGGAGCTGATCGATCTGCATCTGCCGGCTCGTGGCAGCCGACGCGAGCGCCGTGCCGGCGACCGTCACCGCGACGCCGTTGACGACGACCTGGATGCGGACTGCCGATCGCTTGGCGTCCAGCTGGGTGGGATCGGAAGGTGCGCCGTCGAGATCGATCGTCTCGGTCGCCCCCACCGGCAGGACGGACAGCACGAGGTTCCCCTGAGGCACTGCGGATCCGGATCGGGGTTCCTCGGCCCACACAGCCGTCCAGGTCTTCCCGGTTGCCGACTCGAGCTTCGATTCGTAAAGCGCCGGCAGATCGCGCCCGCTCTCGATCGTCACCTCCTGCAGGACGATCACGTGTGCGCCCGAGCGCGCCATCAGCGAAACCTGCTCGTCTACGCTGGACACGCCGGTCCGGTCCCGCCCGGTGTTCACGTTCCACGTCAGCACACGCAGACGGCGGAGGCTCGTCGAGGGGGGGAGCGGCGGGGGCGGCGGGGGTGCCGGCTGCGTGGTGAACGACCACACGGGTCCGGTTGTCGTACCACCCTGGCCATGCGCGATCACCTGCCAGAAATGCGTAGTGCTGTAGGCGAGCGCCGAGGGCGGCTGATAGCTCGTCCCCGTCTGCCCCGTCGAGACGAGCGGCGGCGAACTCGACGTGCCGAGTCGCAGGAAGACCTTGCTGTTGAAGGTGGTGACCGAGACTTCCTGGACGGCAACCGGCAGGCTGATCTCGGTCGCCCACAAGCCGGCGGCAACACCGCGCATCCAGCCGACGACCGAGACGGCCAGCGCGAACATCAGCAACAGGGACACTCTGGCGCGGAGATGACTTGAACCCACGTAACCCTCGCCAGGCGTCCTGGTTGGTTTGGTTGAAGGGGAGCGCGAGTATCACACGCAGGAAATCGGGGGTTCAAGCTCGGCGGTATTCGCGGACAATACGGTAGAGCTCGGACTTCACGCCGCTGTCGAGCGCCTCACGACGGGAAGGATCGTCGGCTCCCGATCCAGGTCCGCGATCCCTGGGTCAGAAGATCTTGTAGAAGGAGATTCGGACGACGTGGGTGCCCTTCTGGCCCTCGGATGTGATGCCCTGGAAGCCATAGCCCCACTCCACCGCGGCGAGTACCCCGAAGGGCGCGGGTGCCTCCGCAGCGGCGCCGACGCCCGTGTATGACCGGAAGCGCCCGCCGAAGCCGGCGTCGCGGACGCGCGCCGTGTCGACGAAGCCGTCGAGGCGCAGACGGCGTCCCGCGGCCCAGGCGATCACGCTGCGGAAGACGCCGCCGCTGTCGTAGCGCACGAGCGCGGAGGGATAGCCACGCAGCCGGTTGTCGAAAGTACCGAAGGTGTACCGACTGAAGCGATCGAGATCCTTTCCCGACATCCAGGCTGCCTCGAGCCGCCCGACGAGGCGAGGCGAGGCGACAAACGAGCGACTCACGCCTGCGCCGACGCGCTGGAAGTCGTGCTGGCTCGAGTCGTATTCCTCGCCCTGATGGCCGGGCGCCGTCTCGCCCCACTCACGCCAGCCCGCGCGGCGCACTCCGGTCCACCAGAGCGAGCCGGTCCAGCCGCCCCACTGCCCCTCCACCGCGAGCCGAAAGCCGTGCGCCACCTGTGACGCCGGCACGACGAACGTCGGGGCCGTCGTGTCCGCCTCATCGAAGCGCGTGTAGTCGAAGTCGTACCCGGCGCGCAGGGAGATTCGCGGCGTCACTGGCCGGATCAGCCAGACCGACGCGTGGGCCGGGCGCTGGGAGATGTTCCAGGCGTAGATCTCCTGGCCTTCTTCGAAGGCCCGGTCGTTGTAGGACGAGGCAATGCCGAACGCCCGGCCGCCGAGTTGCCAGCGCGTCCCGCCCAGCGACGGAACCGACACGGCGAGCTGACCGAACGTTCCGCCGAAGAACCCGTTGAACTGCGTGCCCGTGCCGAACAGATCGAAATCGACGTAGCTCAACCCGGCAAAAGGCAGCGGCCGGGTGATGTTCGGATCCAGGATGACCCCGAAGGCAAACGTCCTGACCTCGGTCGCCGCCGATGCCACTTCCGGCTCGGCGATCGCGCGGCTGCCCTCTTCCGGCTTCGCCCGAGTCAAGTACCGAAACCCCTCCGAGGTGTCCCGAAGCATGATCGACGGCGAGTCGTAGGCGGCCGTCCGGCGCGCCTCGAAGTCGGGAGGGTTGATCTCGTGGCGCGCGATCTCGACGACCCGATGGATCGGGGTGCGGTGCGCGGCACCCTCGTAGATCTGCCGGATCTCGGAGCGCGCGAGGAGCCAGGCGTCGTGGACGGCCCTGAACTCGTCGGTCTGTTCCGACGAGACGATCGGACCGCGCAAGCCGGTCTGCACGGCGGAAATCCGCACGAGCGCGAAGCCGTCGGCGGCAATCCAGGCGCGGCCGGCGAACGACGCGCGCGAGTCGTCGGACGGCTCGAACGCCACGACGTAGCAGCGCACCCCACGCACGGTGTCTTCGCCGGCGAGGCGGTAGCGATACATCTCGGTGAGCGTGATGGCCAGCGGAGGAGACGCGACGCGCTCCGGCTCGATGAGCGGCAGGCGCGGGATGGCGCCATCCGACTGGAAGCTCATGCCGTTCACCCGGATGTCGCGCTGCTCGATCTCGACGCGATCGGGCTCGGTGTAGATGACCGCCTGCGAGGTGATGGCCAGCGGCGCGGGAAACCCCGGGGCTTCGAACGTGAGCGCCATGGACCCCGTGGAGATCAGCTGCCGCACCGCACGTCGCTGCCGCGCCGCCGCAGCCTGGTGCCTCGCGATGATTTCGCGGACGTCGAGCGCGCGCGCGCCGACGACCTGCACCCCCTCGGCGTACCGGCCCTCCACCGACGGCACGCGGACGACGACGTGGCCGGTCGAGAGCACGACTCGGCTCGTGCCCGGCACCTCGGGCGAGACCTGAAGCGACGGCTCGCGGCAGTCTGCGATGGCCACCGTGTCGAGCGTGCTCGTATCGAGGTAGGTCGGCACGCGGTGTCCGGCGCAGCGGATGTCCGCCATCCCGCCGGCAACGAGCGCGCTCGTCACAGACGGCGCTGATGCTGCCACGTCGGCCAGGAGGCTCCGGGCCGCGAGCGCATCGCCGGGCAGCTCCAGGATCCACCCCTCCGGGCCGCCTGCCTCCGCCGACTGCGCACTCGGCGGACGGATGATCGCTGCCGCTGCGCTCGCCGGTGCGCTGGGTGGAAAGGACGGCCTGGCGCTCGTCGGATGGGCCCGGAAATCGAGGTAGGCAGCCAGATCGCCTGCGAGGCCGTCCGCGAGCAGCTCCGGTCGCGCGACGACGCCGACCTGCCGAGCTCCCGCGCCGCGCGCCTCCACGATCCGTTGCTTGAGCGCGAACGCGAGGGCTTCGACGGACGTCGTCTCTCCGGTCACGTCGAACACCAGCCGTGTCAAGAGAGGGACCACGACCTGCTCGGATGACAGCCAGTCCCCGGGCTCTGTGACCCACAGACCTGGGCGCCCGCCCATGTTCCGGATGCGCTCGACGGCCGCACGCACCGCCGCAGCGTCGGCCGGCACGCGAATCAGGATCTCGATCCCGTTCAGCGGCCCGTCGACCAGCAACGACTGCCCGGGCGCAGCGGTGAGCACGATACAGGCCGCGCACGGGACCTCGGACGGGGATTGTGCGGCTGCCAGATGAGCCGCAGGAAGCGCGGCGAGAAGCGCCGCCAACAGGATGATCCGCCGAACAGCCCGACAGAGCGCAGTCATCGACCCTGCCAGTTGCATGCAGGTCCCGTGCTCGGCTGCCGTGGAGTCGCCGTCGCCTACCTCTTCAGGTACACGGCGCCGTCTTCGACCGTGATCTCCACTCCCGCCGCCGTCGCAGCCTCCTGCAGGGCGGCGTCCAGCATCACAACGGGATCCGGGCTCACGGCCAGACGGCGCATGAGCCCTTCCCCCTTGGCCGTGCCCACGCTGAGCGCGATTTTGAGACCCCGGCGCTTGCACCTGAGGACCGTGCCGTCCTCCAGCTTCGTGTTCATCGGCTTCAGGTAAGCGTCAACGTAGTGGACGCCAATTCCCGACTTGTCGTCGGTGAACTGCGGCAGCTTCTCGAGAGCGGCCGTGTTGACCTCACAGACTCTGAGCTTCATGCGTTTGTACTCGGCGCTCCTGTTCAGACCTCCTTCACGGCTCTTGACGCGTGCGTGCCCGCGTGTGCGTCGAGCGCCTGGCGGAAGGCCCTGATGTGCTCCGGCGTGCTGCCGCAGCAGCCGCCGATGATGTTCGCGCCGGCCTGCACCAGCGGGACGACGCCCGTGACCATCTGCCCGGGCGTCTCGTCGTACACCACTTTCATGTCGACCAGCCTCGGCTGGCCGGCATTGGGCTGCACCATGATCGGCAGGGCGGTGACGCGTCGGTACCGCTCCACGGCGTCGCGAGCCCGGACCATGTCCATCCCGGTCCCGCAGTTGAGCGCGACGACGTGGACGCCGTGTTCCTCCATGAACCCGGCCGCCCGCTCCGGGTCGACGCCCATCATCGTCCGGAACGTCGAGCCGTCGAGCGTGACGTCGTAGGCCATCGAGCCGATGATGCAGGCCGCGCCGGCCTCCCGCGCGGCTTCGATCCCCAGCCGCAGCTCGTCGAGCGAGGTCTGCGTCTCGACGATGATCGCGTCCGCACCTGCCTCGACGAGCGCGCGCGCCTGCTCGTCGAACGCGGCGCGCACCTCCGCCTCGGTGAAGTCGCCGTAAGGCTCCATGAGCCCCCCGAACGGACCGATGTCGCCGATGACGAACCCGGGCCTGCCGCCGAACGCCTTCCGGGCGATCGCCACGCCCGCGCTGTTGATGGCGGAGACGTCGGCGGCGTGGCCGTGGCGGTTGAGCATGATTCGCGAGCCGCCGAACGTGTTCGTGAGCAGGCAATCCGAGCCCGCCTCGACGTAGCGGCGCTGGATCGCGATCACCCGCTCGGGACTCGCGAGGTTCCAGGCTTCGCCGCAGCTTCCCTGTTCCAGGCCCGCCAGCATCAGCTGCGTGCCCATCGCCCCGTCGGCGAGCAGCGTCCGCTCCTCGAGCGTCTTCAGAATCGACCGTGTCATCGGCGCTCCGATCCTTCCATTCCTGAGAGGGCGAAGTGAATCGTCTCGAACACGAGGCCCCACTTGTGCTGTCTGGCTTCCGGGTCGCAGTAGCAGCCGGGGCCCACGGAGGGCCGGCTCCACGTGAGCACGGCATCGAGAGGCTGGCCGAGCAACGGCTGCTCCTCTCGAATCCTTTCCAGCAGCCGCTCCGCTTCGCGCAGGTACTCGCACATGGCCCGATAGCCCTCGTCGCCCGGCGCCGGCGCGCAGGCCAGCTCGCGAATGGGGTAGCCCTCCTCGATCGGTCCGAGCCTCACTCGATAGTGGAATGCCAGCGGCCGGCCCATGTTGCTGCACGTCGTGCCGTCGTAGCGGAACGACGCCTCGATGCCCTCTGCCACGCGCGAGAGCGAGAGCCGCTCTGCAGCCCACCGTCTGAGCGCTCTCTCGTTGGTGCTGTAAACGGCACCGGTCTGCCACTCGTTGGCACCTGGTCCACTCCGCCTTCTCTGCGCGCGCCGGTACGGGGCGCGCCTGAACTGGCAGGTGGCGTACGAGCAGTTCTCACAGGGCACGAGCTCGTCCAGCCGCCGCACCCGCTGGGTGTGTTGTGTGATCCCGAACACCGCGAGAAGCGATTTCTTCGGGCGCAGCATGCCGGATTCAAAGGCTTCCAGCGGCCCTGGCAGCGCGTTCGCGCCGATGATCGCCAGCAGCTTCGACTGCTCCGCGACGTCCCAGCCCGGGTATCCCGGACTGTAATGCGGGAGCACCGCCATCGCCTTTCGGTCCGCCCACTCGCACAGGCGCGCCCCTGCCATCGTCGTCAGGTGCTCGACGACCGCAGACCCGAAGATCTCCAGGAAGAAGTACTCGTCAGGCCGCTCCTGCAGCCACGCCTCGCGCGCGGCCAGCTCGATCTCGGCGCCGGCGCTGACCGCGACAACCACGGCCGTGTGCGCGCCCGCACGCTCGAGGGTCCGGCGCAGCGGCTCGCCCCGAAGCGCCACTCCGTCGATGACGACGTCGGCCGGCCCTACCGCCAGCGAAGCAGACGGCCGCGCGTAGACCCAGGGGCGGCCGTGTTCCGCGTACCAGTCCCGCGCCCAGGCCGCCAGCTCGGCCACCCGGCCTTCGGGAACGTGCCCGGCCGGAAACCCGAGCAGGCGGACGTACTCGGCGGCCGCCACCTGCACGTCAGGCCCGGTATCGACGAGCTCCATCAACCGCTCACCCCCGGCGCGGCGTCCACCGGCACGAACTGGCACCCGAAAACGAAGAACTCGAAGAAATCCGGGTGCGTCTCGAGACGACAGTGCTCGACACGCGCGACGAGAGCCTCCAGCTCGCGACGACGGGTCTGCGAGAGCAGGGCCATCGCGGCGCCCTCGATTGCGGCATTGCCGATACGGAGAATCCGCTCGCAGGGCAGGTTCGGAATGAGGCCGATGCGGCTGGCGGCCTCGATCTTCAAGTGGCGACCGAAGCCGCCGGCCAGGTAGAACACTTCGATGTCGTCGAACCCGATGCCGTAGCGGTCGATGACCGTGCGGAGCCCGGCCACGTTTGCCCCCTTCGCCTGGGCGAGCTCGTTGACGTCGCCCTCGGAGAGGAAGATGCCGCGCTCCTGGTCGAGCATCACGCGGTCGGCGTCGTCCACGAAGCGTCCCATCTCGTTCATGCGTCCCGTCCGCCGGAGCTCGGACAACGTGTCGATCAGTCCCGATCCGCAGATGCCCTGCGGAGGACCGCCGCCGATGACGCCGAGCCGGAACGCTCCGGTCCCGTCGATCGCGACGTCCTCGATGGCGCCGTCGAGCGCCGGCATCCCGCAGGCGATCGCGCCCCCCTCGAAGGCGGGACCTGCGGGACAGGAGGCCGCGAGCACGCGGTGCCGGTTACCGATCACCAGCTCCGTGTTCGTGCCGATGTCCATGATCGCGACGATCCGCTCCTCGTGGGCGAGATCCACGGCGAGCATGCACGCCGCGGCGTCCGCGCCGACATGGCCGCTGATGATCGGAGCTCCATAGACGCGGGCGCACGGGTGGATCGGCAGCAGGCAGCGGCGCCCGGTCTCGACCAGGCTCGTGGACGCGCGCTTCCCAGCCGCCATCTCGAGCTCGGTCCGCGACTGATACGGCGTCTGGCCAATCGAGTAGACGTTCTGGCGGAAGAACAGATCGCGCATGGTGGTGTTGCCGACCACGACCATCTCGACGATCGTCAGCGGATCCACCGGAAAGTCCTGAATCGCGTGGGTCACGTAGCCGGCCACGGTCCGGCGCAGGAGCTTGCCGGGATGATCGGTGTCGTAGCGGATGCGCGACATCACGTCGGAGCCGCCGAAGCGCTGCGGGTTCTCGAACGACGCGTCCGCGATCTGCTCGCCGGTCTCCAGGTTGAACAGGCGGAGCACGATGGTGGTCGTCCCCAGGTCCATGGCCAGGCCGTGAGCGGGACCGGGCGAGCACGCGATCTCCACGCCGTCCAGCAGAATCCGGTCGCCGTCGCGGCGGACCGCCGGATCGAAATCGACGGGCGACCTGCGTCCGGGCACGTTCAGGGCCCGCCGCTCGATCCGCAGCTGCCCGCGGCGCATGGTATGGCAGCGGACGAGGCCTGCGGGGGCGCTGATCGTGGTCTGGCACGACAGGCGGAACGGCGGCCGGAGGTGCGCCTCCGCCGGCGTCGGCGCAGAGAGCAGGTCCATCCCGTGCTCGATTTCGACGACGCACTCCTTGCACTTCCCGTTCCTCTGACAGGATGTCGGGACCCGGACGCCGAGCCCCTCGGCGTAGTCGAAGAGGGAAGGGCCCGGCGGGGCGGCCGTGCTGCGCCCGTTTAGGAGGAGCGTCACCGCCACGGTGTGCAGTCTACCAGTCTGCCTGTGCCTCGAGCTCGCGCCGCACGGCCTCTGCGACCTCCTCGGCGGATCCCTCGCGCTCCGCCTCGTCGCTCCAGCGCCACTGGGCCAGGTAGTCGTCCGACCCCTCCAGCCCGCGCGCAGCGGCCAGCGCGTCGATGCGGGCCATGAATTTCGGCGACAGCGCGACACTCACGTCGCCGTGCCCGTCCTCGGCGCGAATCTGCGAGGGCACTTCCTGCCAGTAGAGGACGCGATAGGTGGCCATAGGGTGCGGTCGGATTGCCGTCCGCAGCGCTCAGCCCGTGGCTCGCGACTGGCTCGACCTGCCCGCCAGCCGGAGGAACAGATCGACGGCCGCCGACGCGTTCGCTCCGTAGCCGTCGGCGCCGATCTCGTCGGCGAACATCTGGCTGATCGGCGCCCCGCCAACGGCCATCTTCACGTGCCCCTTCCCGGCCGCCTCGAAGCCGTCCACCACGGTCTTCATGTAAGTCATCGTCGTCGTCAGCAGCGCGCTCATGCCGACGATGTCCGCGTTGACGCGGTCGGCGGCTGCGAGGAACTTCTCGACGCTCTGATCGACCCCGATGTCGTGCACTTCGAAGCCGGCGCCCTCGGCCATCATGCAGACCAGGTTCTTCCCGATGTCGTGGAGATCGCCGCGCACGGTGCCCATGAGGAGCACGCCGGCGGGCCTCGTCCCGCCGTCGCGTGCGCTCAACAGCGGCTTGAGCACCGCCATCCCGGCCTTCATGGCCCGGGCGGCAATGAGGACCTCTGGGACGTACAGGATGTTGTGCTTGAAATCCTCGCCGACGACGCTCATGCCCGCAATCAGACCCTCGGTGAGGACCTCCTGGACGGGACGGCCCTCGTCGAGGGCCTGACGCGTCATCTCCTCGACGTCCTTCGCCTTGCCCTCGTAGAGGCACTGGTTCATCAACGCGTAGTCGATCATCCCCGACCCCGGCGCCGCGAGCCGACCGGCTCAGGCGCGGACGGCATTGAACTCCTCGAGCGCCTCGAGCATGGCCAGGATGTTCTCGCGCGGCATGCCCGGGCTCACACCGCCCCCCACGGACAGGATCATGCCGTCCCCGCCGCCACCCTCGAGTACGTCGAGCGTCGCTTCCTTCACCTCGTCGGGGGTGCCGCGGACGGCGATCTCGAGCGGGTTCACGTTGCCCATCAGGCACATGCGATCGCCGACGCGCGCCTTCACCTCGCGGATGTCCTTCTGCTTGCCCCAGTTCAGCACGTTGAAGCCGGCGTCGGGCAGGTGATCGAGGCAGGCGTCCACTTCGGCGTCGTTATGGTAGATCTTCACCCAGTCCTTCGGGAACGCGCCGCAGATGCGCTCGAGATAGGGGTGGGCGAACTCGAGGTAGTGCTCCTCGTTGATGAACCCCACGATGTCGTCCAGGAGAAAGATCCCTTCGACCGTGTCGCCCAGGACCTTGTGCTGTGCCTTCAGCCAGTCGATGACCACGCGCGTGCAGAGGTCGATCAGCCTGTGGCAGCCCTTCGGATCCTCCACCAGCTCGATCATGAGGTTGGTGGTGCTCCGCACGAACCCGGCGGTGCAGAGCGGGCCGCGCGCCGTCACGAGCGGCAAGATGTAGCCCTGATCGAGGATGCGCTGCTTCACCATCTTGTAGCGGTGCAGGGTCAGCGCGGCGAACGCGTCCGCCTCGACCTCGTACTCGGGGAACTGATCGATGTCCTCCAGCCGGTAGAGCGTGTGGTACTCGCTCGGCGTGTTGTCCTGCCAGAATTTGATCTTCGCGCCGAGCACCGACGGCTCGGCCGCCATCCCGTACTCCATCCACCACGACGGAACGAAGATGATCTCGGGGTACTCGTGCATGATGCGGAGGTTGGACTGGAACCAGAGCTCGGGGTCGAGGTAGTAGTCCATGTGGCTGATGCCGAGATAGCCCGGGATCCAGGGGCTGTCGACGATCAGGGCCATGGGGATCCTGTCCAGCTTCTCGAGGCGGGCAGCCCGCTTGAACGTCTCCCACTGGTGCGGCAGCATGCGGTCCCGATCTCCTCTGTTCCCGTTCAGTCGGTGTCTGCTGGGGGGAAGGATATCCGATCCAGGGGAGGCCTGAATCCGCCGTCCCAGCCGGGGAGGCGAGGGGCCCATCGAGGCGGCCCGGTAAGATAACGATCGGATGCTTCGCGACGAGCACTCGGATCTCGCCCTCATGCTGAGCGGGGGCGGCGCGCGGGCGGCCTACCAGGTCGGCGTCCTGCGCCTGCTCGCCCGCGAGTGTCCGGAAGCTGTGCCGGGCATCCTCACCGGCGTCTCGGCGGGCGGCATCAACGCCGCCTATCTGGCGGCGGCCCGGACCGAGTCGTTCCTGGCGAAGGTCGAAGGCCTGACGGAGGTCTGGCGCAATCTGCACATCGATGACGTCTTCCGGGTCGATCTGCGCGACCTGGCGGCGCGCAGCCTGCGATGGGGCGGCCGACTGCTGGCCGGCGGCCGTTATCCGCTCCCGCCCGCCCGCAGCATGGTGGACACGGCCCCGCTCCACCGCCTGCTCGCGCGGCTTCTGAACGATCGCGGCCGCGGGATTCCCGGGATCGCCGCCAACCTGCAGGCTGGCTGGCTTCGCGCGGTCGCGCTGACCGCCTCCAGCTACACCACGGGTCAGTCGATGACGTGGGTGCAGGCGTGCGACGACTGCGGCATCCGGACCTGGGAACGGCCACTCCGGAAGAGCATCGCCTGCGATCTGCGCGTCGAGCACGTGCTCGCCTCGTCGGCGCTCCCGTTCCTCTTTCCCGCCGTCGAGGTCGACGGCGCCTGGTATGGCGACGGCGGGATTCGTCTGACGGCGCCGCTCTCGCCGGCCGTGCACCTCGGCGCTCGACGGATTCTGGCCGTGTCGACCCGCTACGACCGGTCCCGCGCCGAGGCCGACAGGCCTGCGATTGCGAACTATCCGCCGCCAGCCCAGGTGGCCGGGGTGTTGTACAACGCGATTTTCCTCGACCAGCTCGATGGCGACGCCTACCAGATGCGACAGATCAATCGACTCATCGCGCATCTGCCGCCGGACCGCCGGGACGGGCTGAGACACATCGAGCTGCTGCTGCTCCGGCCGTCGCTCGATCTCGGACGGCTGGCCAACGAGTACGAGCCGGAACTGCCGCGGCCCTTCCGATTCCTGACCCGGGGGCTCGGCACCCGCGAGACGCGTTCGAACGACCTGCTCAGCCTGCTGATGTTCCAGGGCGATTACGTGAAGCGCCTCGTCGATCTCGGCGAGGCGGACGCCGCAGCGAGGCTCGAAGAGATCCGGAGCTTCCTGCGCGACGACTGACCGGGCAGCGCAGATCCCACCAGAGGCCGACGCTTCAGAACCGGAACACCAGCCCTGCCTGAGCGTTGACGATCACCGGCTCGAAACCGACGGGATCGATCCGTTCGAGCAGATCTTCGATGAGGTCCGGCGCGTCGTCGACGCCGAAGCGGAGCTCGTATTCCTGGAAATAGAACGCGCGCACTTCGCCCATGAACGCCACGCGGCTGCCGCCGATGCGAAGCCCGAGTCCGCCGTTCAACCCGAAGCGGTTTTCCGACTGCCCGGGAGCTGCCTGCAGACGCAGCCGCGGCGATATCCCGGGAACGATCGGAATGCCGCCCACCTCGCCCGAGATCGGTACGGATCCCGTAATCGTGATGTCGGGAAGGTAACTGAGGCCGCCCGAGGCGAAGATGCCGATCGGCCCCGGCGTCCGGAGCCGCGCGTTCAGCGAGAGCAGGTACAGCGTCTCGGTGTCGAAGCTGCCGGATCCGACGGTCACGCTGCCGCGCAACCCCTGCAGCGGCGGCTGCGTCGCGCGCAGGTCGTAGCGCGCGCCTTCGAGCTCGACGTCGACGTCGGTCGCGTCGAGACGCCCCTCGATGGCGAAGATCCCGAACTCGAACGCCAGTGCACCTCCGAAGACGGGCCCGCCGTCGGCGCGAATTTCTGGCCTTCCCGTCACCATGACGTCCGCACCAGGCAGAGACGGCGCGGGCGGACGCAGCGTGAGCCGCTCGTCGAAAGTCGGATACGAGCGGCCCAGAAAGATGGTCAGATCGACACCCTGCGCCGAGGCGATGGCGGGGGCCAGGAGCAGGAAAACCACCAGAAACGAAGCGAATCGCGTCGGCGCCTGCACGACCTGGACCTCCTGCCCGTGGCGCAAGCACGCCGCATGCCGGTACGTCGCGGCGTCCCGCGCAAACCCGGGTGCCCGCTCGCCACAAATCACGCGCCGGATGCCGCACTATGGTTGAGAGATCGAGCCGCCTGCGTCTGGAACTTCTCTCGGGCGGCGCTCCCACCGGATGCTCGGCAATTCCTCCTGCAGCGGAGATGGGAACGTGGAGGGGAGAACGCCGTGAGTGAAGCATCCGCGACCGCTCGCGCGTGGACCGACAGAGTCACAGCGGCGGATCCTCCATGGCCTCGAAGCCATCACGCGGCTGCACTTCGCGCAGGAGGAGGAGATCTATCGCCTGCTGCAGTTCGACTGAAGGATGCGGGTGGTTCGTTGAATGGCCGTCAGGGCATGCCGCGCGCCCGCCCAGGCCGGCACGATGCAACGACGAGACGACCATACGACGAAGGGGGCCACGATCGGAGCGTGACCGTCGGTGCGTGCAGCGTCCCGCGGGCTGGTTCGTCTCGAGCCGCGTTCGACGCCGCTTTGGCCATCCGGCATCCTCTCCTTGATCCTGAGCGCCCGGCCGTTTGGTTCCCTCGCCTGACCCGATGATCTTCTTCTGTCCCTGTGATCCTGTGATCCTCTGATCCTGTCATCTCCTGATGCCCCGACCCCGACGCCACCCCCGACCGCAGTTCCTGATCCCGATTTCCGGACTGCGTGGAGGCACCGGAGCCGATCCGCGCCCGAGCCTCCTCACATGAGGTTCGATGTCGGGGACGCGTAGCCGTAGCCTCCGGCGCCGCTGGTTCCCCCCATCCCGAAAAACCAGCATCGCTGCCGGGGTTCCGTCAGATACGGGTGTCACGAGGCTGATTTTTCGAGAGTTTTCCCGGCAGGCAACCTGCAGGCGTGCAGGGCATGGCCCGCACGCTCGCAGGAATGCTGGCCTGGCTGATTGCAGCCGGCATGGTCGTCTCACCCCTGGCTGGTGCGGCCCAGGACCGCACCGGCCGCGACGTATACGAAGCGGCCTGCGCCGCCTGTCACGGCAGCGACGGCCGTGGCGTCACACCTGCGGGCTCCGATTATCCGCTGCCGCGGCCCGACTTCACCGACTGCCGCTTTGCCAACAGGGAGCCGGACGCCGACTGGCTCGCTGTGAGCCACGCCGGCGGCCCCGCACGGGGCTTCGACCGACTGATGCCGGCATTCGGCGACGCGCTCTCGCGTGCAGAGCTGGAGGCCGCGCTCGGGCGCGTCCGGGCGTTCTGCACGAGACCCGACTGGCCACGGGGAGAGCTGAACCTCGCGCGGCCGCTCGTCACCGAAAAGGCTTTTCCCGAGGACGAGTACGTGGTCACGCTCGAAGCCGCTGACGATGCCGTGACCAGCACGATCGTCTACGAGCGTCGGATCGGCCCGCGCAATCAGCTCGAAGTGGTGGTGCCGGTCGCGCTTTCCGAGCGGGAGCCTGGCGACTGGACCGGAGGGGTCGGTGACCTGGCGGTCGCCTTCAAGCGGGCACTTGCGCACAGCCTGCGACGCGGCAGCATCCTGAGCGCCTCGGCAGAGCTCGTCGTCCCCACCGGCAGCACCGAACGAGGAATTGGCGGCGGCACGACCGTGATCGAGCCCTTCGTGACGTTCGGTCAGATCCTGCCAGCAGATTCCTTCCTGCATGCGCAGGTCGGCGTCGGGATCCCCTTCGATCGCAAGGAACCCGACGAAGTTTTCTGGCGGGCGGCCGCCGGCCGGGAGTTCACACGGGGAGAGTTCGGACGGGCATGGTCGCCGATGATCGAGCTCCTCTGGGCGCGCGATCTGGAATCGGGTGCGCGGACGAACTGGGACATCGTTCCGGAGATGCAGGTCACGCTCAGCACTCGCCAGCACATCATGGCGAACGCCGGCGTCCGGATCCCTCTCACCAACCGCGAAGGCCGATCGACTCAGTTCATCGCATACCTGCTGTGGGACTGGTTCGATGGCGGCTTCTTCACGGGATGGTAGCCATGTCCAGGCTGCTGCTGGCGATCGCGCCCGCGAGTTTCGCTGTTATTTCAGTCAGCGGGTTGAGTGACGCTGGCGGGATCGGCCGGGCCAGCCCGGCTGCGTCGGCACCCGCACTTTTTCAGCCTGCCACGCACTGCATGACCTGCCACAGCGGCCTCACGACGCCCGAGGGCGAAGACGTCTCGATGGGCGCCGCGTGGCGGCCTTCGATGATGGCGCACTCGGCGCGCGATCCGTACTGGCAGGCCGGCGTCCGCCGCGAGGTCATGGATCACCCTCTTGCGCAGACCGCGATCGAGCACGAGTGCTCGAAATGCCACATGCCGATGGCCCACGTGAGCTCGCGTCTTCTCGCCAGATCACAGGCGATCTTCGCCAACCTGCCAGGGAACGTGGACGCCGACCCGCTTGCCGTCGACGGCGTCTCGTGTGCGCTGTGCCACCAGATCAGGGACGAGAACTTCGGCACCCCGGCGAGCTTCACAGGCGGTTTCCTCGTGGACACGGGCGCACCCGTCGATCGGCGTCCCGTCTACGGGCCGTACGAGGTGGCGCAGGGTCATGCGACGGTGATGCGATCCGCGTCCACGTTCCTGCCGACCCCGGGTACACACATCCAGCGCTCGGAACTGTGTGCGACCTGCCACACGTTGTACACGCATGCGCTCGACGCCAACGCGAGACCGATCGGTGAATTGCCCGAACAGGTGCCGTATCAGGAGTGGCTGCAGAGCGACTTCCGCGAGACGGCCAGCTGCCAGGACTGTCACATGCCGCCAGCCGAGCGGCCGACGCCGATTGCCTCCGTGCTCGGCGAGCCGCGGCAGGCGTTTTCGCGCCACGACTTCCGCGGTGCGAACGTCCTCATGCTGTCGATGCTGAATCGCTACCGCGACCAGCTTGCCGTCGCCGCGCTGCCGTCCGAGCTCGACGGAGCGATCAGTCGGACGCGATCGTTCCTGCGCGAGCGGGCCGCTGAAGTCCGCATCGTCGAGAGCCGCCGGGTGGGGAACCGGATCGAGGCCGAGGTCCTGGTGCGGAACCTGGCGGGCCACAAGCTGCCGAGCGCGTACCCGTCGCGCCGTGCCTGGCTGCACGCCACGCTGCGGGACGCCGGGGGACGTCTGGTGTTCTCGTCGGGAGCGCTGCAGCCCGACGCCGGGATCGCGGGCAACGACAACGACATGGATGCGACGCGCCTGGAGCCGCACTACTCCGAGATCCGGTCCCGGGAGCAGGTCCAGATCTACGAGGCCATTCTCGGTGCGCCGGATGGTTCGATCACGACCGGCCTTCTCACCGCCGTCCGCTACCTCAAGGACAATCGCGTACCGCCGCGGGGATTCGACAAGAGCCGCGTACCCGACGACGTGAAGGTATGGGGCGACGCGGCCAGCGATCCGGATTTTCGCGGAGGCGAGGATCGCCTGCGCTACGTGATCGATGCCGGGGACACGGCAGGGCCGTTCGTGTTCGACGTGGCGTTGTGGTATCAGCCGATCGGGGCTCGCTGGGCTCGCAACCTGGAGGGCTACGCCGCGCGCGAGCCGCAGCGGTTCGTGCGCTATTTCGACTCGATGACGCCGGCGTCGGCGATCGTGCTGGCGCGCGCGAGTGCGGCCGTGCGCTGAGGCGGTGGGGTCAGGTCTTGCATTGACGTACGGCGCACGCCCTGGGGGGCACCTTCCGGGGGCCTTCCGGGGTCAGCTTCCGGGGTCAGGTCTTACCTTGATGTACGCACACCGGTGTGCCCGGCTGCCCTGACGAAGCCCGATTCTGACGGCGGCAGATTCTGATCGTGGGGTCAGGTCTTGCATTGACGTAC
Organism: Vicinamibacterales bacterium; assembly: GCA_035620975.1. Classification (GTDB taxonomy): domain Bacteria; phylum Acidobacteriota; class Vicinamibacteria; order Vicinamibacterales; family 2-12-FULL-66-21; genus DASPFV01. The sequence continues at coordinate 3,999 of DASPFV010000216.1, read as the reverse complement.
CCTACATGAACCCGGATCGGCTGCCTGACAGCGATCCTCACCGTGGCAGATATCGATCGGGTGGGGCATGCCTGCCCATCACGGCACGGCTGCGCAATCGCACTCGTGCAGCGTGGCACGCGTCCGGCCCGCGCGTCCGACGCCAACCGGCCGAACCGCACGTCGTTCACGCCCTCGAATCCGCGAGCCGGAGGACCCGTATCCGGTGCGCCTCGCTGTCGCCGACGTAGATGCTCCCGTCGGGGGCCGCGAACACGCCGTGTGGCCGGGACAGCCGGCATTGAAGCGGATCCGGTTCGGGGCCGTCGCCGCGCGCGCCGGTGCCGAGCACGGTGGTGATGATCCCGCTGCGGAGGTCGATGCGCCGGATCGTGTGGCTCTCCGTGTCGGCCAGATACAGGTGATGGCCGGCGAGGGCCAGCCCTTTGGGTCCCGCGAGCGTCGCCCGGCGCGCCGGTCCGCCGTCTCCGTGGTACCCCTGCCGTCCGGTGCCGGCCACGTGGTGCAGGGTCGCGGTCGAGGGCGCGATGCGGTAGATGGCGTTGCCCTCGCGAAGGGCCAGGTAGATGGTGCCATCAGGGGCGACCGCCAGGGTTCGCGGCCCGTTCAGGGGCGTGCCTCTCAAGGGAGCACCCTCGGGCGTCTTCAGTCGTTCCCCGGTCCCTCCAACGGTTTCGATGACGCCGGTCGTGAGATCGACGGCACGAACGCGATGGTTGCCGACGTCGCAGATCAGCATCCGGCCGTCCGGCCCGATGGCGATGCTGTGAGGCTGCCGGAGCTGTGCCTCCGACGCTGGCCCGCCATCGCCGGAGAATCCTGCGATCCCGGTCCCGGCGAGCGTCGAGAGAATCTGCGATCGTGCCTCTACTCTGCGCACCACGTGGTTGTCGCGTTCGGCAATGAACATGTCGCCGCGCCGGTCAAACGCAATCTCGTGCGGCATATTCAAGGCGCCGATGGTCGCAGGGCCGCCGTCTCCCGCGTACGCGCGCTGGCCGTTGCCGGCGACGGTCTTGGTCCGGCGCGTCCGGAGGTCCAGTCGGCGGATCCGCTGGTTGTCGAGATCGCAGAAATAGAGCGCGCCGTCCGGGCCGATGGCGATGCCGTACGGATTGTTGACGTGCTCGTCCGAGAATCCTGGCGATCCGTTGCCGATCAGCGTCGACACCGCGTCCGCGGAGGATGGGCGCGTCGGCAGCCAGACCGCGAGCAACGCCGTGATGACTTCCCTGCGGGTCATGCTGCTTCCGGGGTCAGGTCTTGCATTGACGTACCAAGCTTCGGAGGAGCTCGACGGTCCTCAGCCGCGCCACGTAACCTCGCGCTGGTCCGGATGCGGTCTTCACGACCGCTCAGGTAGACGCATGACCGCGACTCGTCGGCGCCGACCAGCGTACGTCAGTGCAAGACCTGACCCCAGGGAATTTGACAGGTCCCGGCGCCGCCGACTTTGCAGATTCTGCCTGCGAGTCCCGCCGACATCCCACAAATCAGGCCGAATTACGGCGGAACGCAGCTTGAACCTGACCGGGGATGGCTCGCCCGCTCCGCATCCAGCAACCCGACACCATCTACCACGTCATGGCCCGCGGCAACGCCCGCATGCGCGTCTTCTGCGACGACGACGAGCACGCGCGTTTTCTCGACCAACTGGGTGATGTCCTGGCGGACTACTGCCTGGCGTGCCACAGCTACTGCCTCATGCCCAACCACTATCACTTGCTCGTCGAAACAACGGAACCTAACCTCTCCGACGCGATGCGGGCCCTCAACGGCGAGTACGCCCAATGGTGGAATCGCCGTCACGCTCGAGTCGGGCACGTCTGGCAGGGGCGATTCAAGGCGCAGGTGCTCCAGGACCCGGCGAGCGTCCTTGCGGTCTGTCGATACATCGTGTTGAACCCCGTCCGCTCACGGCTGGTCGACCGTCCGTCGGACTGGCCCTGGAGCAGCCACCGCGCCATGTCCGGGGAATGCCGAGGGCTCGCGTTTCTGATCGTCGATCGGATTCGCCAGCAGCTGGGCGGCAGCCGGGCTTACCAGGCCTTCGTCGGAGAGCTGGTGGACGTCGACGACGTCGTCGGCCGGTCCATTCGAGACGACCTGCGGGTGATTGGAGACCGAGAGTTCACAGCCGGATTCCGAGTCTTCGGCGAACAGGCGGATCGGACGGAGGTCCCCGAGCGCGATCGCCTCCTCGGACGCAGGCTGCTGGCCGAGGTCCTGCGGGCGCCGGACCCGGGCGAGGAACGGGATCGACAGATCCTGCACGCCCACCGAGCCGAGCGCTACCGCTTGTGCGAAATCGCCGACTTTCTGGGGGTCCACTATTCGACGATCAGCCGTGCTGTCGCGCGGGCGGCCTCCGATGGCGACGCGGGACACCGTCGCCGCGTACGTCACTGCAAGACCTGACCCCACTCTGCGGCGATGGGCCTGGAACGCCGACGTGCCTGGCGGCAACGCGTTTGCCCGAACTGGTGCTCGGTTGCCGGTTTTCCGTCGAACGGGCGCCGAAGGGCTTGAGGGCGTTGACGCAAACCTGAAAGCGAGTAGTCGCCATGTGGAAGAGAATCATCGGGTTCGTGCTGATGGTCTCGATTGTGATCGTCGTATCAGCCGTGTCGACCACGCAGTCGGTCAATCAGCTCACGCCCGTGGAGCAGTTGGGAAAGGAGCTGTTCTTCGACAGGATCTAGGCACCCGGCCCGTGGTTGGCGTGCGCCAACTGCCACGGCCCGGAGGTCGGGTGGACGGGACCCGTTGCGGGCAACAACATCCGCGGCGGCGTCTACCGGGGCGCGCTGCCGACCCGCTTCGGCAATCGCAAGCCTCCGGCGGCCAGCTGTGCGGCCTTCAGCCCCGTCTTCAGCTTCGATCCCACGGACCACGAGTTCGTGGGTGGCAACTTCTGGGACGGCCGGGCTACCGGTGAGCGCCTCAACCCCGCCGCAGAGCAGGCGCTGGGCCCCTTCCTGAATCCCGTCGAACAGAACATGCCCGACAAGGCGGCAGTCTGGAGGCAGGTCGCCGCCTCCAAAGACGCCCGCCTGTTCGAGCAGGTCTGGGGCCAGGGGTCGCTCGACTGCAGCGCGGGCGGCATCGATCTGACATACGACCGGTTCGGACTGTCGATTGCGGCCTTTGAGGCTTCAACGGAGGTCAGCCCTTTTTCGTCCACGTTCGATGATTACTGGACGGCGTGTCTCGCTGCAGGCAACACGGCAGAGGCTTGTGGGGAGGGGGAGGGCGCAAAAGAGACGCTGGATCCGACGGGCATCCTCTCCGAAATCGGGTGGGCCGGATTGATCGAGTTCGGTGAGTACTGCTCGCAGTGTCACACCAGCACGGAGGCGGGCCCGGCCGGCCTGCCGCCGCTGTTCACGAACAACCGCTTCGACAACATCGGAGTTCCCAGGAATCCGAGGAACCCCTTCTATGACATGACCACGGAATACCTCGACGACGGCACGCCCATCAATCCGGATGGCGCGAGTTACATCGATTACGGCCTGGGCGACTTCCTGAGAACCCGACCGGAGTGGGCTCACCTCGCGTTGGAGAATGACGGCAAGCACCGGGTTCCGACGCTCGCAACGTCGACAAGCGGCGGGGAGAGGGCTTCACGAAGGCCTACATGGCACAACGGTGCGCTCAAGACCCTCGAGGAAGTCGTCCACTTCTACAACACCCGCGACGTTCCCGGCGCTGGCTGGGCCGGCCCCGAGGTCGACAGGAACGTCAACAGGGAGCTGTTCGAGGGCAAACCACTCGGGAATCTCGAGCTGGCCGACGAAGCGGAAAGAGCGATTGTCGCGTTCCTGAAGATCCTGACCGATCAGTCAAAGCCGTAGATGTCCGCCGAGGGCCTGTCGTGGTGGATCAGCCCCTGCTCAACTGGACCGACCGTGGAGACAGAAATCAGCGCCACCTGGTGGCGGCGTCCGCGCGGAGCGCTGGGGTCAGGTCTTGCAATGACGTACTCACCCAGAGTCG
>DASPFV010000215.1:0-13044 GCA_035620975.1 Vicinamibacterales bacterium | reverse complement strand
GCGAATCGTCAACCTCGCCGAGTGGAAGACGCACGTCGTCGAGCGGCTGCGCCGGCAGGTGGACACGAGCGCGGATCCGGTGCTGGCGGCGCTGCTCCAGGAGCTGCGGGGCTACCCGGATCCGGCGGGCGCCGACGCCGGTCCCGTGCGGCGGGACCGCAGCTACGAGGGCGTAGTCGTGCCGATCGAATTGAGGACGCCGGCGGGCGTCCTCGCCTTCTTCAGCACGACCACCGTGTTCGGGACCCCCGTCGACATCACCCTCTCGGAGCTCGCCGTCGAGAGCTTCTTCCCGGCGGACGAGGCGACCTCGCAGGCGCTCCGGAGCGGACTGGTGGAGTAACCGCCGGGTTGCCGTCCGCGGGACCGGGTTCGTGCCGGTACTCCGACCTGAGCGCTGTCTCCCAGGGTTAGAGTGGCGCGACGAGGATTCCCAGCAGTGGGCGCAGAGAAGAGACACCTCCGTTCCGAAAGGGGGCTCCAGTCATTTCCTTTTGCGAGGCCCTGCTTGTCGGGAGCGGAGGCTGGCGGGGCGCGGTTGCGGGGGAACAGGGGGATCCGGTAGACTGAGGGTTCCTGCCAGGCGAAAATCAGCGCTCCTGTTCCTCAGTAGCTCAATGGCAGAGCATCCGGCTGTTAACCGGAGGGTTGGTGGTTCGAGTCCACCCTGAGGAGCCACACCTTTGAAAAGTCAATCAAATCAATAACTTAATCGACGCGTCGCTTCGCATCACCGCTAAGCCCCCATTTTACAGTAGCTTCCGCCGCGCAGGACCGCGCTGGACGATTCTCGAACCGTCGATATCAGTTGTTCATCTGCGGCGGTACGGTGCGTATGTTCGTCGGTCCGCTCGATTCCGACGAGCGCCGATGAACAGCGGTCTCCTGAGCCGCTGCATGAAATGTGGCGAGCCCCAAGGTTGGGTGTGTAATTAAAGGCTTTGTTGGCATGTCGCCACTGCCTCGCTAGTCGCGCTCCGACTCGCCGAGCAGCATGGTCAAGGCCGTCAGGTCAACGGGCTTTACCAAGTGGGCGTCGAATCCCTCGCGCTGGGAGCGCTGACGGTCCTCCTCTCGATTCCATCCAGAAAGAGCTATCAGCGTTAGACCGTTGCCTCGCTGCTGCTCTCGAATGCGGCGCGCGGCCTCATAACCGTTGAGACGTGGCATGCCGATATCAAGCACAACGACATCCGGGTGAAACATCGCGGCCGCTTCCACCGCTTCGAGTCCGTCGGCGGCAGTTCGAACGTCGTGGCCCATGAACTCGAACAGCGTCCTGAGCATGTCCGCCGAATCCTGATTGTCGTCCGCGATAAGAATGCGACGTGCAGCCGTTGCGACGGGCCGGGCCGCAACCGGCTGCTCTAGTGCCGCAGGCTGCGGCTGTCCGGTCACGAGAGGCAACCGCAACACGAACTCACTGCCCTTACCGAGACCGTCACTCGCCGCTCCGACAGTGCCACCGTGCATCTCCACGAGATTTTTGACCAAGGCAAGGCCGAGGCCGAGCCCGTCGCGAGCGCGCTCCAGCGATGAATCGACCTGACCGAACATGTCGAAGATTCGTGACAGCTCGTGAGTGGGAATGCCGATACCGGTGTCGCGCACTCGGATCATGGCCTGCTCGTCTTCGTGTTGGACAGTCAGCCAGATGCGACCGCCCCTGTCGGTGAACTTCGATGCGTTGTTCAACAGATTGCCGACGATCTGAGCTAATCGGATCGGGTCGCCGTAGACGTGCATGGCACTCGGTGGCAACGTGACGGTCAGCTGCTGATCCAGCCTGGCGAAGAGAGGCCGGCTAGCCTCGACGGCATCCCTTACGATTGGAGCCAACTCGGTGCATTCCTTCCGAAGCTCGATGCTGCCGCGACTGATGCGGCTCACGTCGAGCAGATCGTCAACCTGACGGACCATGTGCGCCACTTGACGATTCAGGATTTCTGCCGCCGATCGGAGGGTTTGAGCGTCCGCGTCCGTGCACTGCAGAACCTGACCGGCGTAGCGGATCGCGGCCAGAGGGTTGCGGAGCTCGTGCGCGAGCATGGCCAGGAATTCGTCCTTGCGGTGATCGGCGTCGCGGAGCGTTTGCTCCGCTTCCTTCAGCGTCGAAATGTCGGTGCTAACTCCGATCACACCAATGATCTGCCCTGCGTCATCGCGGAGCGGGCTCTTCGTTGATCGAAAAATCCGGCACGCTCCGTCGACACCGGTGTAGGGCTCCTCGACGCTGATCGACTCACCGGTTTCCATGACGCGAAGATCGTTGGCGTGAATCGGATGGTACTCGGCCATGTTGTGAAACAGGGCGGAGTCCGCCGTTCCGATGTCCTTCTCGCACTTTCCCATCAGCCGAAGAGTCGCCGCGTTCGCATAAATCAGACGGCCGACGCGGTCCTTCATGAAAATCAATTCGGTCGTATTGTCGTTGACGTTGCGAATAAGCTGGGCCTGCGACCGCAATTGCCTTGAGTTGACAGAGTCAGTAGTAGCGATATCGGCCAACGGCAGAGAGTCGTCAGATTGTTCATTCTCAGCAAGCGTCGCGACTCTCTCTTTCGCACCCGACTCCGTCGCAGCGCCACGTTCGCCCGTTCCACGAAATGAGTGATGGCGCTCACCGGGTAGTGAGGAGGCGTCAACACCTTTCGCACCGGTCTCGGCGCCACTCGTTCTTAGCCCGCGCTCGGATGGGTTCGACATGTGGGCCATTAGCGACTCGTCTTCTGACGTCGGCGGCGACACCTTCCGGAACGCGGACCGGCAATTCACTGCTGAGCGAGGCCTTCTCAGCCCGGAGCCAGGGGATATCGATTCCGTCGGCGACGCGTACGTAGGCACCATCAGGCTTGCAGGACAAACATTCCATTTCAACGAGCGCATCCAGCACCTCTTCACAGATCGCGCGGTCGAGACCACACAGCCGCTGCACCTGTTCACGTTTCAAACGCAGCCCGGGCATCTCCAGATATTCGGAGCGAATCCGCTCGAGCACCGCCACTCTCGACCTTGGAACGTCGGATGTCTGGAGCATTAGGACACTCAGGCTACCTGGGACGTCGCGGGCTGCAACTCGCGTTCAGCCTCCAGCCAGTCGTCAAGGTCGTGTCCATGTTCAGAGCCTCGCGCGAGAAAGCGCTCATAGGCTCGCCGCGAAATATCGCTCTCGCTGACCTCCTGGTTGATCTGGGACGTCGCCGACGTTGAATCCGCTAGCGGCATCGTCAACACACTACTTTCTGTCTGTTCTGGGTTCTTCATGGTTCATCCTCCACAACAACCGTTCTGAATCCTCGTTAGGCGGCTGGCAGTTCAACGCAAAACGTCGAACCCGAGCCCAGACCGTCGCTGCGGACAATGACCTTGCCACCATGGATGTCGACGAGGTTGCGGACGATCGCGAGTCCCAACCCGAGTCCACCCCGAGAGCGACGGACCGCGCTCCGTTCCTGTGCGAATGGTTCGAATACATGTGGCAGCATCTCGGCGGCGATTCCGATGCCCCTGTCCTCAACGGAGATCCGGACCCGCTGCTCGTAGCGCTCGGTTCGCACGGTAATCTCTGACCCGCGTTCGCTGTACTTCGCGGCATTGGTGAGCAGATTGGCGATGACTTGTGCCATACGCGCGGGATCGACGGTCACGCGCAACCCGGGTCCTGACAGCAGCAGGGTGACGCGGTGCTGTCGCTCTTTCAGCAGTGGATCCACGGTCTCGATCGCACGCGTCACCACCTCGGCGATCTCGATCCGTTCCTTCTGCAGTTCGATTTGGCCCCGGCCAATTCGTGACACATCGAGGAGGTCGTCCACCAATCGCACGATAGTGCCGACCTGCCGTTCGACGACGTCCAACTCGTGTGAACGCACTCCTTTGGTACGCATCAGTTGAAGGCCCGTCACAATTGGCGACAATGGGTTACGCAGCTCATGCCCGAGCGCGGCGAGGAATTGGTCCTTGGCCCGGTTGGCGCTGATCGCTTCCGCCGCCAGGGCCTCGGATCGGCGTCGCGCGCGGAGTTCGCCGGTCACCTCGATGCCGATCGCCACGATATGCGAATCCCGACCGTTGGCCCTGTCTTTGACCGGCGTCAATACAAAGTGCCAGTACGTGTCTTCACATTCACCGTTTCGAGACAGGAGGAGTGTTCGTCCTCGTGCGGCGTGCCGCGTGCCAGACGCGAAAGCATCTGGAAACTCCTCGCGAGGTTGGCCTAGTGGTTTCCCGAAAGGCTTGCCGATGACGTCTCGGTCACCGACGAGCTCGAGATAGGCGCGATTCGCGTTCTCGACGATCAACCCGTCGCTGCGCAGCACGGCAATCGGCAGGTCAACCTTGTTCAGCCACCGCCTCACTGGCCTCTGCGTTCGGACCGAACTCCCGGAATGCTCCTCCAACCGGGCCGATACGTGGCCGACCAGTTCGCGGGACGAGAACGGCTTAGTCAGGCAGTCATACGCGTCCGAGGTCTCGGCGCCGTCATCGAACACCACGATCATCGGAATGGATCGCGTGGCAGGGTCATCACGAAGCGTTTGCGGCAGTCCGATACCATTGAGGCCCGGCATCGCGGCAGCGACCAGCACCAATGTCGGTCGCTGTCGCTGGATCGCTGCCAGGGCCGCGAGGCCATCGCCAACCGTCTCGATACTCCACCAGCGGCGAAGCAGCCGGGCCACGTACTCTCGTAGATCGTGATTGTCGTCGACCACGAGGATACGAATCCCTGTGTCAACCGCACCCGACTCAATGGCGGGATCGTGCGCTGACAGCGACGCGACAATCGGTGAAGACTGCTTCAGAACCAACGACGGTGTCGAACCATGGCGCTGCTGGACGGCCGTCGAGTCATCCGTCGACGGCCTAGCAGTCATCTGTCCCTGCCTTCATTTAGCTTGCTCCCTGCACGTCGGCGCTCCGTTGAGCGACTCGTTCATCGGGCGTTCTGCCACGAGCCGGTGGATCTCCGACGCGAGCACCGCGGGTTCACATCGTCTTTCCAGGACCGCGCTGCAGCCGACCGCACGCGCCTTCGCTTGGCCCTCGTCGTCATCGACTGCGTTCAGCACGACGACGCGAATACTCCGGGTGCGATCGTCATTGCGCAGTCGACGAGTGACTTCAATGCCGTCGATGGCGCCACGCGGGTTCGCGTCCGTGACGACCACCTCAGCGCGCGAGGCCAAGGCGAGAACGATTAGTCCGTGCGCGTCCGAGACGGCAGTCACGTCGAATCCCTCTGATCGCAAAGACTCCGCGTATCGTTTACGCGTGACGTCGTCGCCATCGATCAGAAGGACGCGAGCGATCATGCCGGCCGCCTTGTTGAGAACGCGTGAAAATGGACGCCCGCCCCGCGCGGCGTCACGGATCAAGTGTTTTTCAAGCGATAGGAGCTTATCGCTGGCGTCAGCGACCGCGCATCGGAAGAACAGCTAACGTGGAATGAGGGAATTTCCTGATCGCTATGATTCGCGCAACCAGCCTTGCAAAATCGCAAATCGCACGAGCTCGATGCGACTCGACATGCCCAACTTGCTCATGCCATTGGCCTTATGCGCGTCGACAGTCTTCACGCTGATGCCCAGCTCGGCAGCAATTTCTCGATTTGCGTAGCCTCGAGCGAGCAGCCGAAGGACTTCCAGCTCGCGCGGACTGGGCTCTTCGCGGATCGGACGTGGATGCGTGTCGGTATCTGCCGCGTAGTGTTGGGTAATTTGCCCTGCGACAAGGGGATCCAGAAAGCTCTTGCCGCTTGCTACCACCCGGATCGCTTGCAGGAGTTCCTCAGATGAACTCTGCTTAAGAACATAGCCATTCGCACCAGCACGGAGCAGTTCCTGTACGTGATGGTACTCGCCGTGTCGCGTCAGCATCAAAATCCGCGTCGTCGGTATAGCGTCTCGCAGGACCGTCGTCACCTCCAGGCCGCTCATCGCGGGCATCGAGACGTCGAGCACGGCGATATCGGGACGCGCCTCGCGTGCGCGTTCGATAGCCTCATCGCCGTTTCCCGCTTGCGCGATGACCTCCATGTCCGGCTGGCTGTTGACGAGCACGGCCAGCGCCTCCCGTACCGCCGCGTGATCGTCGGCGAGCATCACGCGAATCCGAGTGCCGCGAGACTTCGTCATGACGCGCCAAGCGGGATCTGCACGATCACCGTGGTCCCCTTTCCCGGTGTCGATTCGACGTGCGTCGTACCCGACACTAGAGCGGCGCGTTCGCGCATCCCCGACAATCCCAACCGCTGCTCGTGCGAACCAGCATTCTTGCGTGGCACATCGAAGCCACGCCCGTCGTCTTCGATCACGAGCACGATGCGATCATCGCGTTGCTCGAGGATCACGGCGACCCGCGTCGCCTGCGCGTGTTTCGCGACGTTATTCAGCGCCTCTTGCGCAATCCGATAGATGTTGATCGCACCCTGCGGCGGTAAGCGGTCCTCATCAATCGGCGTCGAGTGGATATCGATCGCAACACGAAAATGATTGGACCACTCGCGACCGTACGTGTCGACCGCCGTGACGAGACCTCGCTCAAGCTGCGACGGTCGCAGTTCCCAGGCCAGGAACTCAATGTCGGCATCCAGTTGCATCGCGCTCGATTCGGCCTTCGCTAGATGCTGCCGAAGCGTCTCATCGTCACCCGCGCGCTCCTTGCAGACGGCGAGGCTGAGGCGTAGGGCCGTGAGTTGTTGACCGAGATGATCGTGCAAGTCGCGCGCGATTCGTCGTCGCTCTTCTTCCTGTGTCACGATGAGCTCGTGCGTCCGTTCTGCCACGCGTTGCTCCAGGTCGGCGGTGTGTCGGCGAATCTGCCGCTCTGCCTCCGCCTGAGTCGACACGTCACGGATGATCACCGAGCCGCCAATAACCGTTCCCGCCTGATTCATCACGGGTGAGGCGGACACAGACACGTCGAGATCCACGCCAGCCTTCGTGTGCGCCCGGGTCGCGAAGTCGTGCACGGGCGTTCCCGCTTCAATGTCCTCAAACATCGATTCCCGCTCACGGCCGGCTTCCGGCGACAGGATGGACGTGAGATCGCGGCCGATGACCTCGGCGGCCGCGAAGCCGAGAATCTCCTCGGCCCCCTCATTCCAGGTCACGATGCGACGCTGAAAATCGAAGCTGACGATGGCGTCGCTTGAAAGTGCAACGATCGAGGCCAGTCGTGCCTGCGCGGCCTCGGCGGCCTTGCGATGTGTCACATCGAAATCGATCCCCATGATCCGGACCGGTCGGCCGCGGTCGTACTGAACCTTCCCTCGCTCCGCGATCCAGCGAAGGGGTGCGTGCCCACCTCCGATACGAAACTCGATATTCCATTCGGCTTGTGGTTGTCGTTGTTGCCGCACGACTGCGTCAAACGCGGCCGTCACGCGCCCGCGATCGTCAGGATGAATGCCGCTCTCGTGTTCGATCAAGACGCTCGAGTCCTCGGGACGCTCGATATCTCGAAGTTGATACATTTCGGGCGACCATCGCTCCGCTCCGGTGACGAGATCGCGTTCCCAGAGCGCGCTCTCCGACGCCAGTTGTGCGAGTCCGAGCTGCTCATGCGCCGCCTGCAGCGCCTCCGTCGCCGCCTTTCGAGACGTGATGTCGACGAACGTCAACACGACGCCGTCCAATCGATCGTCACTCGTACGGTACGGAAACACACGCATCGCGAACCACGTGTGATCCTGTCCCTCCACTTCGCGCTCGACAATCTGGAGACGATTCAAGACGTCTTCCATATCGCTCAGGAAACCGTCATACACCAGGCGGTGTTTCAGGTCGAGCAAGGGCCGCCCCAAGTCGGAGGGGAGCAGGCTGAAAATATCGGTCGCCCGCGGCGTGTATTGCTTCACCCGCAACGCGCGATCGAGAAAGATCGTCGCGATGTCGGTGGAGTTTATCAAGTTGCGAAAATCGTCGTTGGCCTGACCGAGCTCCTCGACCTTGATCTTCAGTTCCTGGTTGACCGTCGTGAGTTCCTCGTTGACCGATTGCAACTCCTCTTTGCTTGTCTCGAGCTCCCCTCCGGCCGACCGCAGTTCTTCGTTCATTGCCTGCAGTTCTTCGTTCGAGGCTTTGAACTCGTCGTAGTGCGCCTCGTACTGCTGCGTGGTGGCACGCAGCTTCGCTCTCAGGTTGGTCAGCTCCTCTTCGAGCTGTCGAACCGCAGGCTCGATCGGCCGAATCGGTTCGCCCGCTGGCGTGTGGCCCTCGGGGGGTGCGACTTCTTCGAACAGCACCAGCAGCAGACCGTGCCCAGCCTCGCTTGTGAGCACGGGGCGCACACGAAGATTCACGTGTCGAGGCACGTCGTCGCCCGTCAGCACGAGTCCGGTCGCTTCGACGTTGGTGCGCTGCTGTAAGGCCTGATACACGGCCGCCCGCAATTCGACGCGGAGCTCCGGTCGAATGAGCGTGAGCAAGTTCGTAGACGCCTCGCCGCTCGAAAAATGGAGATACTTCCCCGCATGCGGCGACATGTGGACGATCTCGTGGTCCTCGGTAATCACGATCGATGGCGGACCGTACTCTTCGAGCAGGCGATGGTGGACGTCGAGCGGCTGGGTCGGCCGATGGCTCGGTGCCACCGATTCGTTGCGAGCGGGCACCGGCGCGGTGTGAATGCCCGTCACCGCCGACAGGTCGCGCGGAAACACGGCGAACCGCCGGGGGACGGCACGGCTCTGCGCGATACGGTGGTCTTTATCAACGACGGAGAAGAGGTCGCCAAACGAGGTGAGCAACTCGGATCCGCCCAGGAACAGATAGCCACCAGGTCGCAGCGAAAAGTGCAGCAACTCCATCACCCGGTCCTGTGCCGAGCGATTCAAGTAAATCAAGAGGTTCCGACAGGAGACGAGGTCGACGCCCGAGAACGGTGGATCTCTCAGAATGTTGTGGACCGTGAAGAGCATGCCATCGCGCAGTTCACGGCGGACCCGATACTCCTCGCCCTCACGCACGAAGTAGCGACGCAAGCGCTCCGGAGGAACATCGGCGACGTCAGAATTTGTGTAGAGTCCCGCGCGCGCTGCAGCGATCGCATCGGTGTCGATATCGGTGGCGAACACCTGAAACCGTGGCGGATCGCTCAGTGTGGCGACGGCGTCCGACAACGCCATGGCCATCGAGTAGCCCTCTTCGCCGGTTGCGCATCCCGCCACCCAGACACGAATCATGTCGTCTGATCGGCGGCCCTCCAGGAGACGCGGAATGATCGTCGATTCGAGCGCAGCCCACGACTCGGGATCGCGGAAGAAATTCGTGACACTGATGAGGAGATCGCGGAGCAGGGCGGAAGCCTCTTCCGGATGGATCCCGACGTACTGTCGATACGCCGGCAAGTCCGGCAGTTCATGCACGCTCATACGGCGGTGCATCCGACGCAGGATCGTGCCGCGTTTGTATTGCACGAAGTCATGGCCTGTCTGCGCGCGGACGGCCGCCAGAATCTCGCGCACGATCTGTTCGTCACTGGGATGCTCGTCCGATGGACCGGTCGGGGGAAGGCGTTGAAGGCGTTCCTGATACAACTGGATCTTTGTCGGGATCTCTCGAACGGGCAGAACGTAGTCGATCAGTCCGGTGGCCACGGCGTTGCGGGGCATGTCGCTGAATTCAGCTTCCCCCGGATCCTGGGCGATGGCAATCCCACCGCGCTCCTTCACGCGCTTCAAACCCATCGATCCGTTCGGCCCCGTGCCGGACAATACGACGCATACCGCGTGCGCATCTTTCGCTTCCGCCAACGTGCGAAAGAAAATATCGACCGGCGCTCGGCGCGCCTCGAAGCCGATGACATCCGACACGGTCAAGTGGCCGTCGACGACCGACAGGCTCATATTGGGCGCGATTACGTAGACGTGATCCGGTTTCATCTTCACGCGTTCGGTAACCTGCGCCACCGGAATGGTCGCCACGGTCTGCAGGATTTGCGAGAGCAGGCTCTCGTGTTCGGGCGAGAGATGAAGAATGACGACGTAGGCATTGCCGGTCGTCGGTGGAACGTGCCGAAAGAACTCCTTCAGCACACTGATGCCGCCAGCGGAGGCACCGAGGCCGACGACGAGAAACGGTTCGGTTGGCTCCGGCATCGCGCGCTCCTGACGCGTATCCGACGGTTCAGATGTGAGACGCTGCGTCCCCGCACGGCTCCTAAAGTGCCGTGGTCTGCCATTCTAGCGTCTTGCCTGCGTTGGCCGCTCCACGCGTTCTGCGGCGAAGCGAACCAGGCACGCCCTCAAACATCAGTGAATCTGCGAATCTGTGGATGCCTGCGGCAAACGCGTGTGGTTGCTGGCGAAACCGTCGATGACGATTGGCGCTTTACGAAGGTGTACGTTCGTCGCGCCGACCGCCGGCAGGTCGCCTCATTTCAGTCGTCGACACGTCGTCCTGAGTTCAGACGACTGTCCCCAAGATTGTCCCTGCCAGCTCCCAAAATGCGGCATCCAGAGCCAACAGCAGCCAAGCCGCTCGATCGAGGAAGTGATTGAGAACGAGGATGTGCGAGGAAAAACGAAGATGGCCGAGAGGCTGATCGGCGTTTAGCAAGCCGCCGCCTTCAGCCTCACTTTGCTCGCATGAGCCGGCGTCCACTTCTCTGGCCACTTGCGCGTTGAAGACCCGCGGCGCACGCAGGATCCGGCGCACCATCGGGCCTTGTGCAGGTACCGGTTCTCAGAACCGCTGCGTTGACATCAGGCGCCGAACTGCAATTGAGATGAGTGCCGTTGACGTCCGATGTCGCATCACGCACGCTCTTCTGATGCGATCCTCCACACTCTCGTCCGCCCGCGCCGAGCTCGGTCGGCGTCTTGAACATTGGCTCGAGCTGCCGATGGTGGTCCTCGCCGCAGTGTGGCTGGCGCTATTCGTGGTCGAGCTGCTGAGCGGTGTCACGCCGCTGACCAAAACCCTCGGGGTGGCGATCTGGGTGAGCTTTGCGATCGAGTTCGCCGTGCGCTTTTTCCTGGCACCAGTGAAACGACGTTTCCTGCGACGAAACTGGATCACGGCAGTCTCGATCATCCTACCGGCGGTTCGCGTCCTGCGTTTCGCGCGACTCGTCCGCCTGCTACGCCTCGGGCGCACGGCCCGTGCCCTTCGGCTCGCGCGACTCCTGACCTCGTTCAATCGCGGCATGCGCGCCTTGGGCTCGACGATGCAGTCCCGCGGTTTTCCCTATGTCGTCGCGCTGACGGCGATCGTGCTTCTGCTGGGTGCGGCTGGCATGTTCGCGTTCGAACACGAGGCGGGCCGCGAGCAGGGCTTTGCAACATTCAGCGGATCGTTGTGGTGGACGGCCATGCTGCTCACAACGATGGGCTCGGAGTTCTGGCCGCAGTCACCCGAGGGTCGGCTCATCTGCCTCGTCCTATCGGTCTACGCCTTTGCCGTGTTTGGCTATATCACCGCGACCCTCGCGAGCTACTTCATCGGGAGTGATGCGGAGCGTGAGCGAGACCGGGCGGACCGTGTCGAGCAGGAACTCGCGATCATAAGACGGACTTTGCAGCAGTTGGCCGAACAGATATCGCACCAACGCTGAGGTCGCGCTCAAGCCCAGCACACCACTGAGCAGACGGTCTCAGCTGATATCGACCGCCCGTGAAGCGATCGGCTTGCGATCCCGCATTGAGATGTGATCGCTTGCCTCGGATGGCTTTGATGATGCCTGAGCCGGCACCCGCGCTTACCCGCGCACGAGAGGCCATCGATGGCTCGTCGTCGCAATTCCCAGTGCCCTCGTGGCGCTGGCCGTCTTTGCGGTCGCCCTCCTTCTCTCCGCCATAGTGAAGGCGTCGTGGCCCGGCGGACCGAAACGCGCCTCCATTCGCGTGGCAACGCCGTCTCGCCGTCGGGCGATACTTTCCGCGATCAACTGACGGTGGTGGTCGCGCAGCATCGCAAGACGATCAGAGCGCTGCTCAATCAGATCGTTGACGAGGCCGAACGCCCAAGTTTGCGGGCCGACCCCCTAAGACTTGACGCGGGCGTCGTCCAAGGCCTTCGTTGTAGCTAGAGGCGCGCAAGTCTTGACCAGCATCCGCGGTTTCAGGCGTATTGACGCATTTAAGACACAGCCCAGAAATCCGCTGGCCTCGGTTGCGAAATTGAAATGGAGCGCACGCGCCAGCGTCACCTGCTCTCGAGGCCGCGAATCAGCGCTTTCATCTCGTCGATTTCGCGGCGCTGCGTCGCGATGATCTGGTCGGCCAGCTTTCGCACGCGTGGATCTGTGATGCGCGCTCGTTCGCTCGTTAGGATGGCGATGGAGTGATGAGGAATCATGGCTCGCATGTACGACACGTCGTCGACCGTCGCTTGGCTCCGCACAAGCCACAGCGCCATGGCAAACACGGCTAAGCTCCCGCCGATGATGCCGATATTCACACGCTGGTCTTTGTACATGCCCAAATCGCCCCGGCGCCGACGACGATGCTCACGCCAGAGCTCCCGGCGGAGTGTCGATCTTGTGGGATGCGGCGATCAGTGTCCGGTCATGCCGGGCGTCACGCGCGACGACTGGCCGGTCGAGGATCCGGAGGAAGATCGTCGAGACGGTGCGAGCCATCCGCGACGAGATTCATGGCCGGGCGCGGGAACTGCTCGGTAGGCAGGGATGGCCCGACGCTGGCGAGCGTGACGACTCGAGTGGCGGCGCTCCAGCGTGACCAGTGTCCGGGAGTCGGCGTAATAGTGGCGAAACCATCGCGAATTACGCCGCTTCTCGAATCAACCAGGGTCGAAAATCTCTCCCGATCATGCCGGGCTGTTCGATGGAGCCGGAAGCAGTTCGACGCGATAGCCGAGACTTCGCAATTCGCGGATCATCTTGCGCGCACGCACTTTCTTCGCTTCTTCGCTGACGGCCGGCCCGCGTTCCTCGTACCGAATGCCCTCGTGAAGAATCTTCCAGATCAACCGACAGAGCCGGTGGGCGATGGCTCCGATGGCTTGAGCGTGTCCAAGGCGCGGGACGAGCCGACGATACACGATGGCGAAGATAGTGCCCTTGGCCTTCACGGCAGCG
>DASPFV010000214.1:0-5549 GCA_035620975.1 Vicinamibacterales bacterium | reverse complement strand
ATGTCGCGGAGCGCGGCTTCCGCGATGTCTGGCCGACCACCCGCGATTTCGACTCGTGCGCTCAGGATTCGCAGATCCGGATCTTCCGGCGCGGCCTTGCGCCACCGGGCGATGCGCTCGCGCGCCGCGTCGACGTTCCGCTCGGCAAGGTCGACCGTCACGAGGCCCGTGCGCGCCTCCAGGGACGCCGGCGCGAGCCGGAGGGCATGCTCGAACGATTTCCGCGCACCGGACGCGTCCCGCCGGCTCAGGGCTACCCACCCCATCTCGGTATGCAGCCCCGGCGCGTTCGGCTGGCGCGCCAGCCGCGCGGACAGCTCGCGCTCGGCCCTGACCAGATCTCCGCGAGCGCGGAGGCTCCGGGCCATCAGCACCGTAGCCACAGGACTCGCGGGATCCGCACGCGCCGCAGCTTCGGCCGCGCTGAGCGCCCGGCCCGCGTCGCCCTTCACGAGCTGCACGCGGGCCAGGTGCATCTGCGCCGCCGCGGCTCTCGGGTTGATGTCGACGACCCGCTGCAGCTGACGCTCGGCCTCGTGGAGGTCCTCGCGGGCAATCGCCGCCAGCGCCACCATGTAGTGCGCCGACGCGCTGGACGAATCGATCCGGACGGCCTCGCGGGCGTGGCTGGCCGCCTCGTCGGCCTGGCCATCCTGCAGCAGCATACGCGCCTTCACGAGACGCGCCTCGAGGTCCCGCGGCTGCTCGGCAATCAGGGCGTCCACCTCACGCTGGCCGGCCTCGCGCTGGCCCGAAACGTACGTCAGCGCCGCCAGTCGAAGCCGCGCCGTGCGCGTCTCGCCTCTCGCGCCGTCGGCGGCGATCCTTTCCAGGAGCGCCCGGGCCGCATCGCGGCGGCCGATACCCGAGTAGTAGTCGGCGAGCGCCAGCTGTCCTCCCGGCTCCCCACTGAGAGCCTTGAAGTGCGGCTCGGCACGCTCGGCGCGCCTCGTGGTCAGGTACAGCAACGCCAGCGCGCGGTGAACGGACGCGTGCCCCGGATCGATCGCGAGAGCGTCGGTCAAGGCGCTTTCGGCGGCGGCCGTATCGCCGCTGGCCCAGTGGTAATTTGCAAGCGCAACCCTGGCGTCGATCGACTGGGGGTCGAGCGCGACGGCCCGCTCGAACGCCTCTCCCGCGACTTCGCGCTGACCGGCGTGGAAGCGGACCGCGCCGAGCGACGTCCAGGCCGGCGCGTAGCCCGGGTCGAGGCTGATGGCCTGTTCGATCTGGCGGAGGGCGCGCGTGGACTCGTTCAGTCCCGCCAGCGCGTTCCCCAGCAGGATCTGCGCCGGTGCGCTTCGCGGATCGGCCTTGACGGCGAGCTCCGCCCGTATGCGCGCCGCATCGTACTCCCCGGCCACCAGCAGGAGGGTGCCGGCCTTCAGCTGCGCGTCCAGGTTGCCGGGATCGAGATCGCCGGCCCGGGCGTACGAGGCATAGGCCGCAACGTGATCACCGCTTTCCTCGTAGGCCTGCGCGAGCTTGTGGTGCACGTCTGCCGAGTCGGGCACGGACTTCACCGCGTTCCGATACTCGATGATGGCTTCCTTCAGCTTGCGCTCCGCCCGATACGCGTCGCCCCGCGCCTCGTGGGCCCGTGCAGTCGCCTGGGGATCGGCCGAGCAGGCCACTCCTGCGCACAGGACGGCCAGCACGGCCGCGCGCGCCACTCCCGTCACCGCGGATCCGCTGGTCATGGCAGGTAGTCACCGAGATGCGGCAGCAGCGCTGCCGCGAAATCCGTCAATCCGGTCCTGGCGGCATCCACAGTCGTCAGCACCGGCGCAATCAGCCGCACGAGACCGCCGTTGGTCCGGCCCAGCCGGGCCGCATCGAGCATGAGCAGCGCCTTGTTGGTGTACTCGTTCGCAACGACTCGCCCCCTGCCCTGGTACCAATACAGCACGACCTGGCGTTCGAGCCCCTTGGCAATCACGTACTCGTTGACGCGAACGGCAGCACCGTTCGCGGTAACGGTAGCCAGGCCCGACCCGACCGCCCGCCACCCGGCGCCAGGAAGGCAGTTCTGCGGGGAGTGGATGGCGTCTCCCTGTCGCTGGCTGTGGTAGTAGCCGATGTAGACGCTCACCGGAGCGGACGCGGTCGGGTCAATCGACAGCGCGGCTTGCTCCACCCCACCCTGGCCCGTTCCCACCTGCACCGCTCCGGCTTGGTGCGCTCGGGCTTGTTTCACTGCGGCCTGGTTCGCTGCGGGCTTGTCCCCTGCGGCTTGGTCTGCTGCGGCTTGGTCCGCTGAGACTTCGTCCAGTGCGGCTGACCCGACCGCGGCGGGCTCCGTGTTTGTCGGTGTTTTTCCGTGGCGGTAGAGTCGGTGGATGTAATCGTCCACGCCGAGTTGCGCCACGACATCGTCCGGAAACGGTGCCGCGTCCACGCCTTCCCACGAGCCGAGCCGGAGGGGAAGCTGGCCGAGTGACTGGCGCGCACTGGGTGCCTCGGAGCGCACGCTCGTGCCGGCCCAGGTCCCGGCCAGCACGACGATCACGGCAACCGCCAGGGCACGTGGAAGCATCGAGTCTCCAGAGTCCGATTCAGCGGCCGGCTGATGGCGTCGCGACGCCGCCCCTGCGGCTGGCCAGCGCAGAGTCGGTGACCAGCAGGCGGGTCGCGGGGCTGCGGAAGCCCGAGACGGCGCGCTGCACCGCCAGGAGCGCGAGGAACGCCACCACGAAAATCAGCCAGCCCGAAAATCCATGGAAGAAGCCCTGGGCGGCCGCCTCCCCCAGCCAGTGCGACGTCAGGCCGGTCCCGGCGACGCGCGCGGCGTTGGCCAGAATGGCAATCGGCACGGCCGAGGCCACGATGAGCACACGCCGCCACGGACCGGGCCCGCTGAAGTGGGCGAGCACGATGGCGAGCGTCAGCAGCGAGACGAGCGATCGGATCCCGCTGCAGGCCTCCGCGACTTCGAGCCGCGTCCCGGGCAGCTCCAGGATGTTGCCCTCCCGGAGCACTGGGATGCCCGCCGAGGCGATCGCGACTTCGCCGACCTCCGACGCGAGCAATTGAAGCGGAAAGGCTATCTGATTGAACACGATCGCCGGCAGGGGAATCATGAGAAGCAGGAACGCCAGCGGGAAGAGCAGGATCCGAAAGTGCTCGCGGCCCCAGACGAAGAGCACCGCGCCGGCTACGATGCCCACCAGCGAAACCCTCGTCAGGAAGAGCTCCGCTCCCAGCCGGCCGAGGGCGAAGAGGACCAGGCTGACGAGGACCAGCGCCGCCCCTGCCGGCGACGGCGCGGGGCGGGCCCCTCGGAGCCGCTCCCGCCGCTCCCAGGCGAACAGCGCGGCGATTGGCAGGACGATGAAACCGTGCGAGTAGTTGTCGTCCGACGCCCACTGGGCGACGAGCGACGACATGACTCCGGCGTACGTCCACACGACCGCCGCGAGAACGACACCCGCGGCCAGCACGTGGCGGTTGACCATCCTCAAGGCTTCATGAGGCGCGACGACGGCGATATGCTCCGGCCAGACCGACCAGCCCGGTGCCCAGAAGCAGCATCGAGGCCGGTTCGGGGGTTGGCAGCCCTTCGGCGCTGAACCGCAGGAGGAACCCTCGCCCACCCACCTGATCGCGAAGCCCGAACGTGACCCTCGCCTGGTCGGCGCCGTTCAACCCGCTGAAGAGCAGGATGTCGGCCCGGTGGCTCTTCTCGTCTGCCAGCACGGAGGACGATCCGCCCGCGAACGTGGCGCTCCTGGCGAGCCCGGCCTCCTGGGCGAAGCTGAGACCATCGAGATTGTTCGACGTCGAGTAGCCGGCGGGGACGTAGTCGGGCTGCGCCTCGTCGAGCCAGTCGTCGTCGTCGAGCGGATCGAGGATCTCCAGCTTCAAGGTGTTCATCGCGGAACCCTTCGCGAGCTCGAACTCCACCGTGTAGTTCCGGGTGGCGTCCAGTCCGTCGATGAGCACTTCTCCGGTGGCCCCTGCCGTCGGCATCGTGATCGTTCCCAGATCGATCGTCAGCCCGTCGACCTCCAGACCGGAGTGAGTAAATCCACCGGAGGACGATTCCACACCGAGGGAAATGGGTTCGGCACGCGCCGCCACCGGCAGCAGCGCGGCAAAGGCCAATGCCACGGGGAGTTTACGCATACGACTCATCCTCCTACGCTCCGACGAGGGTCGCTGAGCACCGGCAACCCCGGACTGCAACCCGGAGCCGCCGCACGAGGCCGCTCTCAGAGCGGCAGGCGCCGGACCGCGCCGGCGATTCCAAGCAGGGCGCCTCCCGAGAGCAGCAACGCCGCCGTTTCGGTGAACGGGTGCCATCCGGCGGAGCCGACCCCCTCGATCGCGCTGGAATGCCCGTACGCGAAGGCTGTCGCCGCTACGACGAGCATCAGGACAAGAACCAGGATTCCCTTCATTTCCCAACCTGTTGCCATTGTTCGGTCCGGCGGTGCCCACCGCGGGCGCCGCATGCGTTTGCGCGGACATCCACTGCAAGGGCACGTCCAGCCGAAGCTCGACCATAGCGCAGCCGGTCGTGGCGCCCTTCCCGCCCGCCGCGACCTATGGTAGAGTTCCGCGATTCGCGGGCGGGCGGTCCCCCGGGCTGGGGCCGACGCCGCGTCAACCGCCTCGTGTCGAAGCGCTACACACTCGTTCTCGCCGACCGCACCACCGGCGTGGTACGCCGGTTCACGCTGTCGCTCTGGCCGACGCTCGGCACGACCGTCGCCGTGCTCTCGCTCCCGATCCTGGTGGGACTCGGAGCGCGCTGGAGCGCCAGGGCAACCATCGACGATCTCAGGTCGGCGAACGCTTCCCTGGTCCTCGAGAACGAGAGCTACCGCGAGGCGACGGCCCAGTTGTCCACGCAAATTGCGGCGCTCCAGTCCGCGGTCGACGACATCGGCGCGCGGGCCGCGGTTGATCCGGCTGCGAGCCGCGCGATGCAGAAGCTGCCGGCGGTGGTGACCGCGCGGGCGATGGGCGGCGGTTCGACGGGACCGAGCCTCTCGCCAGTGCTGGACGGCGCGTTCGGACAGGCCGACGCCGCGTTCGGCGTGATGCGGGAGCTGCTGGCTGTCATCGCGAGCCGCCTCGATTCGGTCCGGTTCGGCGTGGAACGCCGGCAGGCGCTCGCGGGCGCCACGCCGTCCGTCTGGCCGGTCACGGGCTGGCTCTCGTCGGCTTACGGGAACCGGCGGGACCCGTTCACCGGAGACGCCAATTTCCATCCCGGGCTCGACATTTCGGCCAGCCACGGGGAACCTGTCCTCGCGACGGCCGACGGGGTCGTGACGAGTGCCGGCTCGGCCGGCAACTACGGAAACCTGGTGGTCATCGACCACGGGTTCGGCATCGTGACCAAGTACGGCCACCTGTCGAGGTTCGCGGTGATGACGGGCCAGGAGGTCCGGCGGGGTGCGGTCATCGGCCACGTCGGGTCGACCGGGCGATCCACCAGCCCGCACCTGCACTACGAAATCTGGATGAACGAGCGGCTCATCAATCCGCTGCGCCTGCTCGGGCCGCGCTGACGAGGGGGTCAGGTCTTGCACTGCCGTACG
>DASPFV010000213.1:0-29662 GCA_035620975.1 Vicinamibacterales bacterium | reverse complement strand
GGCGGCAGCCCTGCTTTGGTGCTCATGGTTATGCGGAGTCACCCGGCTACGCGGCGACGCTCATTGTCCGCCGAATCTCACCGTCTGACTGCATCCCGCCAACCGAACTCCACATAATCGCGGACTCGACATAATGACGCTTATGCCCAGCTGGGCATAAACGCCAGTACTGCGCGTTCGCCGGGATCGTCCATGGCCAGAAGAGCACCGACTTCATCAAGACTCTTGTCGAACGACGATTCGCGACGGCGATCGCGACGGGAAAGCTCCATCGAGGTCGGATGTTCCACGTGCATTACAAGCCGCTCTGGGCGGCCGTAGGTGAGCCTGACAACCGCTTCAGGAAGCCCGCTGCGCCTGGGCGGATGATCGAGCGCGTGATGCTCCTCGATGCCGTGCTCGACGAGCCTGGTTGCACGTGGCTTGGTCCTGCCCGCGACTAGCGGCGATACTTCATCCGTCATCTCGAGAGCCGACTGGACCTTCGGGAGTACCCACATCTGACGTTTGGCGACGGCCCCGAGAAGACCGTGCGGTACTTCCCGGACAAGCTCCCGATCGGAGTGCTGCCGGAGCTCGACCATCACGCCTTCGTCTACCTGGTAACGAGCCCGTCACCGATGGACTTCCGGCTGTTCCTTCTGCGGCATGTGCCCCTGTTGCGCGTGCTCTTCAGATGGACAATTCGGCTGCTGTTCCCGCGGTCGCTTTGGAAGGCGCGGCTGGTCTACCAGCACGCCGCGCGCGAGCACCTGGGCGAGCGTCTGGAGCCCGCGAACGTTCAGGCTCTCGAGTGGCTTTTCCCTGAGCGGAAGCGCCTCTCCGACCCCGATGCCGGACCGGCTGACGACCGCTACGTGAAGAGGTCGAGGAACTTCGGCGCGCCCAAGTTCGGAGCCCTGTACCGTCAGTGGCTCGAAGACCCTACCAACACGCTCTGGATGGCTGGCTCGACCACCCTTGCCGACGCGCTCGATCGCGATCATGGCCGGCTCGAATGCATCGAGCTCTCGCGGCAGTACCTTCATCTCTCTCCCCTGGTTGACGTCGCCTGACACTCCTACAGATGAGGACGACCTTGGGGCCGACCTCCAGAAATGAGGTCGTCCCCGGCGTCACCGAGACCCGCGTCTCGTCTCCGCTGGCGAGCGTCGTAATGGGCGCGTTCGGCTCCGGCTCGCATTCCGTTTGTGCTCAGAGACTTCGGCATGGTCGGCGCGAGAGTCCGTGATACGGGCGGCGCTCTTTGCCGCCCGGTGTCAAGCGTCCCTGTCGCGGTCAGAGGAGGAAACCATGGCGTGAGCGACCCCGCTGCGCGCGCCCGACGTGGCCCCGCGCCCGTCCGAAGGGGTCGCTCACGCCATGGCTGTCTCTGTCGCAGTCAGTGTCCGCGATGGTAAGCAGGGCGGCGAGAAGTGCCTTGTGTTCGCGCGTCGATCACGCACGATTGCGTCCACGTTTTCCCGGACGAACTGGTTCTGTATTTCCTGGAAATGTGGGTCCACAAACGAGGCGTTTTCATGTGCGTTTCGCAACTCGAACGTTTACCGGAAATCGTCCTGAAAATCGTGTCTCATGTAACGTCAATCTGGCATCCTTCGCGGGTGCCGCGCGTCTGATGCGACGGCCATCACGACGACAATGCTGCATCTGTGCTCGGCACCGTGCAAGGCGCTGCGCTTCGCTCCGCCCGCGCGTACGCGCGGCCTTCGGGCCTTGACGGTGCCTGCGCGCAGATGATCCGCGGGCAATTACGTGATGGCCGTCTCATGCTCTTTCGTCCGGAACAACCGGCCCATCAATCGATCCATCGCACGGCTCTGAGGAGCGCTCGCGAGTGTTCGATCGTTTCCGGACGCGCGAGATTCATCCGCTTGTTGAGGTTCATTTTTCGCAATTTTGACCGTTGACGGTCGCTGCAAGCGGCGCTACTCTGTGCCCATTCGTTGGTGCTGCACGCACCGTCCTCCGCGAATCGGTCACCGACGCGGAGCAGCTGACAATCGTCGCCTTCAGGGCCGCGATTGACAGCTACCTGGAACGAGCAGGAAAAAGATCGATGTGCACGTCGATCACCTCGTTGGGCCTCGCAGAGATTGCTCTCAGAGCACGCCACTCGCGGGCCACACGCCGAAGCGTTCACCGCATGGTTGGCGGTCGTGAGGACAGCACGTCCAACCGCATGGTGCAGTAGAAACGCTTCGTAACATCGCAGCGATCACCGATCGCTGCGAGCACCGCGGGCTCAGCCCCCGGTGTTAGATGTCGGTCTTAGACCCTCATCAGCGCTTCTGATCCAGGGCGCGCTGGCTTCAAGTCAGCGCGCTCGCGCGCGAATCCTTCAACACCACAGATCAACGGCACGCGACCACGCGCGTGCAGGTCGGGAGGTTGCGACATGAAGCCCTGGTTGAACGTTTCCGAAGCTGCGGAGTACGCCGGCGTGAGCCGGGACACGATCTACACGGCGTGCGCGCGTCACGAGCTTCGAAGCGCGCGCGTGAGTGGCCGCCGCGCCCTCAGGATTCGTCCACACTGGATCGACAACTGGCTGGAGCAGCATTCCACTGCCGCCAATGGCCACCAATCCGCGGAGACGTCGCCGCGCGGGGGCCTGTCATGATTGCCGAATCCAATTCACCCACTACTGGCGCGGACTCGCCGCGTCCGACGACGGCGCTCACCGAGCGCCAGGTCGCCGAACAACTCGGACTCTCTGTCGCGACACTTCGTGCGTGGCGACATCGAGGCAAGGGACCGAGGTTCCTGCGCCTCGGACGATCGGTCCGATATCTTCCCTCCGATGTTGACGACTTCGTGCGTGCAAGCGCAGTTGACACGAAGGCGGATTCCTCGTCTGATGATGGTTCGGAGCTCGAGGAGTTGCGGGTATGAGCCTCTGGAAACGCGGTCGCCAGTACTGGACGGATTTCACGGTCAACGGCCGTCGTTACCGCAAGCGCCTCGGCACGACGAATCTGCGCGTCGCGACCCGCCGCGAGCGCGAAATGATCGAAGAGGCTGGACACGGCCGGCTCCCCGCCGATGAACAGGGGCCGAAGCGGCTGTCGGAGGCCATCGACGCGTACCTGGGCGCGAAGCGGATCCGGTGCTCGGCTCGCACGATCGAGCTCGAGGAGGAGCGGCTCAGCATCGTCAAGAAGCACTTCGGCGAGGACGTGCCGCTCTCCGCGATCACGGCGACGGCGATCGCCGACTTCCAGCGTGCCCGTCATGACGCCGGTATCGCGAATCGCACGATCAACGTGGATGTCGGCGTGCTGTCTCGGGTGCTGAAGTTCTGCGGCCGGTGGCGAGCGCTGGCCGATCACGTCAAGAACCTGCCAGAGCGGCAGAGGCCGATCGGTCGCGCGCTGACGAGCGAGGAACGGCGGCGCCTGTTCGACGTCGCAGCCTCGAATCCGGAATGGGAGCACGTCTACTGCGCTGCGATTGTCGCCGCCAACACCTCGATGCGTCCGGTGGAGGTGAAGCACATTCGGCGATGTGACGTGGATCTGGTCAAGCGGCTGCTGCACGTTCGGCGAAGCAAGAACGAGACGAGCCATCGGGTCATCCCGTTGAATGCCTCGGCGATCGCGGCTGTGGCGCGCATGCTCGAGCGTGCCGATCTGCTCGGCCACACGGAGGCAGGTCATTACCTCTGGCCCGCGTGCCAGTGGGGACGGTACGATCCGACGAAGCCGATGCTGCAGTGGGACACGGCCTGGCGCGCGCTGCGGGACGGGGCGGGCCTGCACAGGCTACGGTTCCATGATCTGCGGCATACGGTGATCACCGAGCTCGCCGAGATGGGCGTCGCCGACCACGTGCTCGAATCCATCAGCGGCCATCTGTCGCGCCGGATGCTGGAGCACTACTCGCACATCCGCATCGACGCGAAGCGCCAGGCGCTCGACGCCCTTGATGCCGCCCGGCGCTCGACAGCGGATAATGCCGATGGCAATGGGGACGGCGCAAACCAGACGGAGATCCCGGCGATCGTGGAGGTCAGCGACGACCTCACGTCACAGTCACGTCACAGTCTGCAGTTGAGCGGGTCTCCGCCCTCCGGTAAACTGTTGATTCCACTTGAACGGAGAGATGTCCGAGTGGTTGAAGGAGCACGCTTGGAAAACGAATCCGGCAACGCTCATCGAGCAACACCGAAACACCTCTTCGCGCAATCGATTCCACGACTTCCCGCCGGGGAAGGGCTCTTGATGTGAGCCCGTCAACGTCGGTATTTGCCGCCGGTTTCGGGGCGACCTTACACAGTTTCTACACAGTTCCCAGCTTCACTTGTCCGTGCACGAACGAGTGTTCGTCGATGTGGGTGGACGCATCCGAAGCTGGCTCGCCGGCGGGATCAGCTCGACAACCACGTGTACAGCGCTCTCCTGAACCGGGCGTTCAGTGGACTTGATCCGATTTGGTTCGTCCATGCGAACGAGATCCAACGCGTCGTCAGCTTCCCTCCGATTAGGCTCCTCGATCGCGCGCATGCAGGTCCCCGCTGCCACCGTTGAGCGTTCGAAAGCGACGGCCGCCCTAGTCCAGAGCGCGTCATGCATGAAATCGATCGCCCAGATCTCGTTGAGCCGTGTCGGGGCCACGAGCACCTGTCGAAACCGGGGGGGCACCCGCCGGCGCGTCCGGCCGGTCAGATCCAGGCGCAGGCCGCACGGTGGACGTGTGCATCAGCGGCTCCTTGGACTCGTAATCATCTGGTAGACATAGTCCGTCAGGTCCCGCAATCGAATGGCCGCCGAATCATGCGACCAGTCTCCGCTGGTCGGGATCGTCGGTAGTTCTACTGCCTGGCTCACGATCAGCGCGGCGGCGATCGTCGCCTTTGCCTGAATCTCCGTTGGCTCCATGTTTCTCCCCCTGATTCGCTCTGTCGCGCCCCGACTGCTCGCCGAGCGCCACGGATGCGAGCTGATGGCTTGCCTTCTTTCAACTCTCGACGGAGCGTTGCTCTGGAGAGCGGGTGGCGAAAATGACTGCAACGCTCAGAGGCGCAGGAAGGAAGGTCTCATTGTACGTCGACGGCGCGATATCGTAGCTCAGGCGAGCGCAAGCTTCTGGAGAGTCGCTCTGGCTTCGCCACCACTGATGTCAGGAACGATCGCGAGCTCCAGCGCGACCACGTGGTCCAGATCGACGGCATACTCTTCCCGCTCGCGTGTGGTTCCTGGTGGTGCAAACGTGAACTGTTGCCGCACGATCTCAGCATCCTTCGCCGCGCCAGTTGCTCGCCACTTCAGGACAAACTCTTGGGTGCGCATGCGCACCGGCTCCTCGAAGATCAGTTCCAGGCGAGTCAGCCGCACCGGATGCCGGAAGCGTAATCGAACGAACTGAGGACCAGGCGCAGCTGCGCGCCACCCTGCCTGGGCGTCACGCGCGAACGCGCCTTCAATCGGCGATGTTGGCTCCTCTGAGCTGACATCGACATCCGCCAAGTCTTCCAGTTCGAGCCATCGCGGCCTGCCTCGTGCGTCGTCGTCAACCGGAGTAATTCGTTTATTCATGTTCGCTTGCCCGTCGTGCGGCGCAGTCTCCCGGGTAATGCACGAACAACGCCGCGCGCCCCCTGAGCTGGCGAGGGGGTCTCGATCCGTAAACACTCGGCGTACAACCGCTGAGTGGGCGTATACTTAAGTGTCTCGCTTTTCTGAGCACTGGACCATCCCTGGTCGAGCCCTCACCAAAGCCTTCTTGTGAGGGTTCCATGTCAGTCACTGCATCACCCGCTCGCGCGCAGGATCCTTCGACGCATTCGGTAGAGCTGCGAAAAGACAATCCGGTCGGTTTCGAAGAACGCTGGGCGGCTTGGCAAGCGCGAGGCGCCGCACACGATCGAGCCGTCCGCCGGCGCATGATGTTCGCCGTCCCAATTCTCGCCATCGTTGCGGCCGTGCTCTACGTTCTCCTGGTACCTTAGAGGACACACGTGTGTGCGCGAGATCGCAGCCGCGGCATGCGGTTGCTGGGCGCGACTCTTCACCCGCCTTGTCAGCATCGCCGCCGTGCGAGACGAGGCGCACGTGCAGCTAGGCTTCAAGCAGCAAAGAGGAACAGCATGGGCGACAGAGCGAACCGCATGATTACAACACTCCGCGAGCTTATCAGCGCGCTCGACCGTCGGGTCCCGCACATCGACCGGCCGGGCGAGCCTCGCATTGCGCGAGACGCTCAGATGCTCCGACGGCAAGCAGTCACGCAGATCGAAGCCTTGAGTCGTCAGGGACTACACGACTCACCTTACGACCAAGAACTCGTGAACGCGATCATGACCGACGATGGCTGTCCCTCGCGCGAAGCAAGTCGAACACGCGATTATCAGCCGACCTGCGGAATCGGACCGCTGCCTCTCGCGTCACCGTAACGGCGGACACACCCGGCATGCGCTAGAGGCGTCAGACGTCTATCCGTGAACGGTGCGAGCCGAGGTACGTAAGATCAGAAGGCCAGCGGCGGCCGCCACGACTGATGCGGCGAAGATGCCCAGCTTGGCCTCGCCGATTACATCGGGGCTGAATGCCAGATTGGCTATGAACAGTGCCATGGTGAAACCGATGCCGGCGAGCAAGCCACCTCCTGCCACCAATCTCCACGCGAGGTCCGGCGGACGCATAGCGATACCCGAGCGGACTGCCACCCAGCTAAACGCAACCACACCCAACGGCTTTCCAATCACGAAGCCCGCGAAGACCGCCACTGCGACCGGACTCGCGAACTCCCGCACCGAGATCGGCATGCCTGCATTCGCCAATGCGAAGAGGGGCATGATGGCGAATCCCACCCACGGGTGCAGGGCCAGCTCCAGCCGTTCGACAGGCGAGAGCGCTTCGCGGGCCGCGATTTCGGCGACCTGCAGCGTGCGTCGGTCGGGCGTGACGCCACTGCCAACATGCCCGGACGGGTGCGCGATCACCTGATCCAACAGGGCATACAGACGATCGTCGCTCACCCAACGCCGAGCCGGGGTCAGCAGCCCGAGTACGACGCCCGTAACAGTCGCGTGGATGCCCGACGCGTCGATCGCCCCCCACACCATCGCACCGACGATAGAGTACACGGGGACGCTGCGAATGCCGAGCGCGGCCATGCCGCGCACGAGGAAACACGCGCCGATGCCGAGTGCAAGAGGCGGCCATGCAACGTGGCTGCTATAGCCGACGGCGACGACGAGAATCGCGCCGATGTCATCAGTGATGGCCATGGACAGCATGAAGATGCGGAGGCTCGAGGGGATGCGCGATCCAAGGAGGGCGAGACACCCGATCACGAACGCAGTATCAGTCGCCATGACCGTACCCCAGCCCGCTGCTCCGGGCTGCCCTGATTGCAGCATCCGATAGATGCCTGCCGGCACGAGCATTCCGCCCGCGGCCGCCGCGATCGACAAGGCGGCTACGCGCGGTTGGCCAAGCTCCCCGAGGACGATTTCTCGCTTTAATTCGAGCGCGACCAGGAAGAAGAAGAGGGTCATCGCTCCGTCGTTGATCCAGTCCTTCAGGGACCGGACGGCCTCGCCCGAACCGATGTGAACACCGACCGGGGTCTCCCAGATGGCGAGGAAAGCGTCAGCCCATGGAGAGTTCGACAGGAGAAGAGCCACGAGCGTCGCCGCCAAGAGGACAGCGCCGGCGGCAGTCTCGATCTGTACGAATCGCGAGAACGGTCGAGTCAGGTGCTCGACCAGTGCTCTCGGCAGCTTGGCGGGTGCCTCGTTCACTCGTCGTTGTCAGCCATCGTACGTCCCGACGCACGCCATGTGTGGCGGCTGTCGAAGGCGCGCCCATCGGCCCGATCGAAACGCCGTCACAACCCGAGCCGCCGAAAGTGCGCGCGAATGACGTCGTAGCACTCGCATGCGGCCGCTTCGAGCTTCCTCCTCTTGAGCACACGAATCCGTCCGTACTTGGCCGCGATCAGCCCGTCTTCATGCAACGTTCCCATCACGAGCGTGACCGTCGGGCGCTGCACACCGAGCATCATGGCGAGAAAGTCTTGCTTTAGGAGAAATTCGCTCGAGCCGACGCGGTCCTGCGTCTGCAGCAACCACCGGCAACAGCGCTGTTTTACGCCGTGCAGCGCGTTGCACGCCGTGCCTTGCATGATCTGCAGGAGATTGGCCTGCGCGTACAGCGCCAGAACGTCGTGAAACGGTCCTGGAGTTGCGCTCTCTTTGACAAAGTGGCGAACGGCCATCGACGGCAAGAGCCCATCGGGCACTTGCTGGAATGTCCGGCCTGCGCCCGAGCGATCGCCGAGGAACACGCCGATCCCGAGCATGCCCTCACTGCCGACGGTCGCGACTTCGACAAGTGCGCCGTCACGCATTTCGTTCGTAACGGAGAACACACCGCCATTCGGGAAATAGACGTCCGTAATGGGCATACCCGGTGCCTGAAGCGTACGGCCGATCACGCCGGGGTTCATGCGGAGGTGCTTCTGAATTCGCGCGTAGTCAGCAGCCGGGAGTGCTGCGAGAAGGCGATTGTGCAGTGGCGTGCCGTCAGGGAGGAACCGAGTGGATTCTGATGTTGAGATGGCCATGAAGTCTGGTCTGAGCGAGCCTGGATTGCGGGCGCTTCACTGAGGCCGGTCGCAGCACTCCGGCCGCGATCAGGCTCAGAAGCACGCAGTCACCACCGGGACTACGCGGTAGGCATCGTCACCGTCCGACATCATCCGGATCGTGTCTCCTCCGCCCGAGGACAGAGAACCAAGCCTTGACAGGCGTGAGCTTGGATCCGCTCCCACCCATGATGTCCCGGACGGCGTCGATATGCTGTTCCGATATGCACAGTGCGCTGCGAGCGCATCCGTAGGCGACGGGCTGGTGGGCCGGTGCGGCAGTGACGTGCGTGTGCTGTGTGGGACAGCTCGAGGGGCGTAACCCAGCTACCTTTGAAAGCGCGTCTGACGCATGCGTGACTGAGAGCGAGCGCGCCGAGCGAACGGAGACTGAACGTGAGCCAATCGAACCATCGCACATTGACCGCCGCCCTTTGCATCGTCTTGGGAGCGACGCTGCTGCATGGGCAAGCTCCCCCGCACTACCGGACGTACCGGATGGGGGACGATATCCTCGCCGTTTCACAGCAGCTTGGCGTTCCGATACCGCCAGAGGCGCAGGCTGGGGGCACCGTGAGGGAGCTGCGTTGGCGGGCCGACTATGTTCGTCGTGGGACGGACGCGGCGGATCCCGTGGAACGGCTGACGTTCAGCTTCCACCACAATCAGTTGTTCAGGATCGTCATCGACTACGCGCCGACCCGCACCGACGGTATGCGTGCCGCAGACGTCGTGGCCGCTGTGGCCAAGGTCTACGGGGCCCCTACCAGGCGCGCGGACCCGCCCGTGCAGGTAGGATTGCAGCCAATGCGCGCGATTGACACGGTGGTCGCGCAGTGGAACGAGGATGACCTCACTGTGGCACTGCTGCAGTTGGACGGCCGACCCGCCTTCCGCTTGATCGTCGCCTCGCCGCTGCTCCAAGCGCGCGCCCGTACTGCGGGCAATCACGACTCTGCGGCGGACCTGAACGACTGGGCCGCCGGTGAGACCGAGCGTACCCCCTCGGGGGATCAGATCGGCGCGGCTCGCGAGCAAATCCGGCGTGTCAACATTGCGTCGTTCATTCCATGAGGATGAAAGCGAAATGTGCGATACACTACATTTGCCCGCCAGACTGGTGCCACGCCTTCGGGTGACGTCGCCTCAGCCTCCGAGCTTTTCGCAGCGAACCGCTGCCGCACAGGAGTGCGACGTATGTCTTTCCGGTTTGCTTCCGAACAACTCGCCGGCCTTCGCTTCGACGAGCGACGCTTAGCCGAACAAGGGGCTCAAGAAGGCCGCGAATGGGGCCTGTTCGCGGTGGAGGACGTGAATGTAGCGAGACGAACCTCCCCGAGGCTACGGATCACGGCCTCGACGCCGCATGCAGTGGAGACGCCGGCCCGGCACATTCACGAAAGCGGCGCCCGTGCGCAGTTTCCCTTCGTCATGACCGGTGCCGGCGCCCTTCCGATCGACCCGCAGGCGCTGAGAGACGATTGCGCCCGTTTTCTTGACGCCGCGCGGGCGGCAGCGTGCTCGTGAGCGCCGTTGAGGACATGCCGTCGGCGGCGCAGGACGCGTTCATCGACCTGCTTGCCGCACTTGAATCCGCGCGGAGGCCATCGGCCGCGGTTCGGCTGATCTCAGGGACCACTGTGTCGCTCCTCGATCGAGTCACCGCGGGCACGTTCTCAGAGCGACTGTTCTACCGACTGAACATCATCCACCTCGTGTCCGAGGGCGCCGGTGCGCCTGAAGTCACGCTCACTTGGATTCCGTGGGGATGCACGTGAAGGGCATCTCGACGGCGACGCGCGCATTATGACTGTCCATCTGGTGAATCCCAGCCACTTGTCCTTCGGTGTGGGCGTGATCACACCAAGATGGCTGTTTGTGCTCGCTGGGGCCACTCCGTCTTCACATGGCCGACCGATCATCACGGACGAAACACTGGAACCGTTCGGTATCGGCAGTGTCCAGCCTGGCGACGTTGTCGGAATAGGGATTCACACCGGCAACGCGCTTCGAGGGTACGAGATTGGTACGCTGGCGAGGGACCGTGGGGCGACGGTCATCTTTGGTGGCATTCACGCGACGCTCTATCCCGGCGAGGCGCAGAATCTCGGCGGCGCGCATGCTGTCGTCAAAGGCGATGGCGACGTGGTATGGCCCATCGTGCTGAACGACGCGACGCGCGGCGCGTTGCAGCCCATCTACGAGGCCGGACGGGTCGATGCCGAACGCTTCGTCGCGGCACGGTGGGAGCTGCTGCCGCAGGGGCGCTACATGTGGGGCTCCGTCCAGACCGTGCGCGGCTGCCCCAAGCACTGCTCGTTCTGCTCCGTGTGGCGCACCGACGGCCAGAAGCCTCGACAGCGGCGCGTCGACGCGGTCGTGGACGAGATCATGGAGCTCCGTCGACGGGGATTTCGGTTCATCGCACTGGCGGATGACAACTTCTATCCGGTGACACTGGCCGATCTCGCGATGGCGGAGCGGCAGCGCAACGCAGCGCGACTCGAGCAGCTGCGGGCGTTGCGCGCCGAGCGGTTCGAGTTGATGGACCGCCTGGCGCAACTGCCACCCGACATGGTGTTCTTCACGCAGATCACCATGGAGGCGGCCGAGGACACCGCGTTCCTCGATGCCATGCGGCGCGCCAACATCAGGGGCGCACTTGTGGGCGTGGAGGCTGTGACACCGGAGGGCCTGAAGGATGTCTACAAGCGCTTCAACGACGTGGGCGAGGCGCTGATCGCGCGCCTGCGCACGTTCCGTGAGCACGGCGTGCACGTCCTTGGTTCCTTCATCTTCGGACTCCCGAGCGATCGCCCGTCCACATTCCAGGCGACCGTCGACGTCGCGAATCGCGCCGAGCTCGCCTTCGCACAGTTCGTGATGTTGACCCCGTATCCCGGTACTGTGGATTTTGCAGCCTGGGAGAAGCGTCTCGGACCCGATGCCGCGCACGTTGGCGGCGTACCGATCACACGTCACTGGCTGATCCCACAGGACCGACGCCCGAAGGTGTATGCCCCCCACCCCGTGATGTCCGCCGAGGAGATCCGCGCGAGGACTCAGGCCGTGTGGGATGAGTTCTACAGCCTGCGGCGGATCTGGGCGCGCTCCCGATGCACGCCGACACTCCGGGCGCGGTTGGCCTTCGTGCTGATTTCGAAGCTATACCGGCAGATGTATGCGAATACCGGGATCGCCACTGACAGTGCCCGCGTGAGTCGCGCGAATCGCTGGGCGCGCCTGATCGCCAAGCCGTGTCGGCGCCTGTTCGTCGCGCGCCCGTTACCTGCGCTTACGAAAGCGGCCTCAGTGCGTGACGAGTCCGTTCCGACATCGGCTCGTCACTGACGGCGGGGAACGTGATGTTGTACGAGTTCATCGACCAGAACCGAGACGCGATCATTTCTGGCACCAGGGATAGGGTTCGCAGCCGCCCGTGGCCATCTGTCGCACCCGGCGAGCTGGAGGACGGCGTCCCGCTGTTCCTGACGCAGCTGTCAGAGACGCTCCGTTTGGAGGCCACGAAGGCGCCCTTCTCCCCGGACGCCATTGGTGCGGCCGCGGCGCGCCACGGAGGAGACCTCGTCCGACGAGGCTTTACTGTCTCCCAGGTCGTCCATGACTATGGCGACATCTGCCAAACGATCACGGCGCTCGCGGTGGAGCAAAGGGCTCCCATCGCGGTAGAAGAGTTCCATATCCTCAACCGATGCCTCGACACGGCGATCGCGGAGGCTGTCACCGAACATGCTCGCGTGACAGCAGAGGCACGTTCAGCCGAGGAGACTGAACGCCTGGGCCACGCGGCGCACGAACTTCGCGACACCCTGAACACCGCGATTCTCGCGTTCCATGCGCTGAAGCGAGGCGCCGTCGCTATCAACGGCAGCACTGGAGCGGTCCTCGGCCGCAGCTTGATGAGTCTTCGCGAAGTCATCGACCGCACGCTGTCCCAAGTCCGGCTCGAAGCTGGCACACAGACACCTGTGCGCCTGCCCGTGGTCGCCTTCATCGACGAAATCGCCGCGACGGGGGTGCTGCACGCGGAGTACCGGCACATTCAGTTCACCGTCGAGCCCATTGATCCAGCCTTGTCGATCGACGCAGACCCGGAGCTCCTCACGTCGGCCGTGATGAACTTGTTGCACAACGCCTTCAAGAACACGCCATCGGGAGGACGCGTCATTCTGCGGGCGCGTGCCGAAGGTCAGCGGTTACTCATCGAGACGGAAGACGAGTGTGGCGGGATTCCAGAGAGCAAGGGGGATCTGTTTCAAGTGTTCGGCAACCGCCGCGGCGCCGACCGGTCTGGCCTTGGTCTAGGACTCTCGATCGCTCGCAAGGCGGTCCGGGCCCACAGTGGCGCCATCCGTGTCCGCAATATGCCCGGCAAAGGCTGCGTCTTCATCATCGAAGTGCCGCTGGCAGCGGAAGACCCCGTTCGGCAAACGGTGTAATAGCCCGAGTTGCACCCCTCGGACACCATGGTTTGTCTGTGCCGATTGTGATCCCAGCCGAAGGAGCGATTCTCGAGCGCGTTCTCGAGACCTCACATTCGATCGTGTCCGAGGGCCTGAGCCGCCACGCGTACGGCCGGTTTTATGCTGCGCAGCTGAGGACCGCATGGGGACGTCGTCATCAGCGACGATTTGCGCTGGTGGACGGTGGCGACGTGCTTGCTAGCGCCATGCAGTACGACCTTCCGGCGGTGCTCGATCAACAACTCGTGCGCGTGTGTGGACTCGGCGAGATCTGTCCCTCGCCGACGCGGCCCACGGGCGGCCCCGCGCGGGAGCTCGTGGATCGGCTGGTCGAGCAAGCCGCGCGCAATGGAGCGGCGATGGCGCTTCTCTTTTTAGATACGAGCAATCAACAGCAGCTCGCCCGCTTCGATGTGGTTCCAATGACGGACGTTGAAATCGGTGTGGCAGAACCGTCGCGTCGCGGTGCGCCTATGACGCTGATTCGCGGCGGCGAGGAACGAGATGTGGCCGCCATCGTGGCGATGGGACGGATCCGCGCCGACCCATTCCGGTTCCACCTCGATCGAGACGTCGACTTCGTGCAGTACGCGATCACGAAGAAGCGATTGCTGGCGGGGCTCGGCACTGCGGGCGTACGCCAGCTGCACTTCTTCATTGCCGAAGAAGGGATCACCGCTGCTGCCTACGTCGTCGTCAGCATCGTCGGTGACATGTGGATCCTTGAGGAGTGCGGCGATCGCGATCCCTCGGGTGCGCGAGTCGGCGCCATTCTACAGGCGCTCATCGCACGTGAACCCGTCGAACGCCGCCCGACGATTCGCGGCTGGCTGCCTCGTGGCTTTCTCCCTCCGCAGGTCACGATTGTGTCGGCAAAGCGCTCGACAGCAGTGATGATGATGCGGGCTCTCGGCACGACGGTGGTCCAATCACCGCTGTCTGGTAACGACGTGTTCTATTGGCGGAGCGACATCTTCTGACCAACGATTCGCAGTGTCACAGAGCCACGGTCGGCCGGCTCCATGTTCTTGGGAAGGAGCGCGCCGGAGGGTTGAGGCGTCAGATCCGTGCAGCCAAGACCATGTCGCGGATGTGCCGGATCATGTTCTTCCGCGGCATATCACGGAATCGTCGATTGTGAACAAACCCCTCCGGCACATGGCCAGGTCCTGCCCATCCAGTGACGGTCTTCGTGGCATGCCGATGAGTGACGTTGCAGTGAAGGTGCCCGTCACCAGGGATCTCGAAGAACACGACCTCGCAATTGTTCGCCGCGGTCGAGTCGGTCCTAAGACGGCCGATGGCCCATTCCAGATTGTCAACGACCGCCGTCCACGAGTCACTGAGAGGCTGGTGTCTCGCAGAGATCGCCATCGCGCCTCCGCGGCGGCCGTTCTGAGACGAGGCCAGACGCCCGGAGCCGTTTCCGATACGCGGCTTTGGAACCATCCCTTACTCCTTCACGTACCTTGTTCGAACATTTCCCAACCGCTACCGACCGCCGTGACGGGACATGTCAGTACATCCCACCACCCATGCCGCCCATGGACGCCGCCGCGTTCTGATGTCGTTCGGGAACCAGCGAGATGACTGCCTCGGTCGTGAGCAGCAGAGACGAAATCGACGCGGCGTTCTCTAGCGCCGAGCGAACTACTTTGGTCGGGTCGATCACACCCGCCGCGACGAGGTCCTCGTAGCGCTCCGTTTGCGCATTGAAACCCTCGTCCTCCTTCATTTCTCTGACGCGCTGAACGACGATAGAGCCTTCGTGACCGGCATTCGCGGCGATGCACCGCATCGGTTCCTCGATCGCGCGAGCAATGATCTTGACGCCGACGTGCTCGTCGCCGACGACCTCTAAGTTCTGGAGCGCCTTCGACGCCCGGAGCAGGGCGACACCGCCGCCGGGGACGATGCCCTCTTCGACCGCCGCCTTGGTCGCATGCATTGCGTCGTCGACGCGAGCCTTTTTGTCCTTCAGCTCGGTCTCGGTCGCCGCACCAACTTTGATGATCGCCACGCCACCGACCAGCTTGGCGAGTCGCTCCTGCAGCTTCTCACGGTCGTAGTCGGACGTGGCGTCTTCGACCTGCGTCCGGAGTTGCTTGACCCGACCCGCAATCGATGCCGCGCTGCCGGCGCCCTCCACAATCGTGGTGTTGTCCTTGTCGATGGTGACCTTCTTTGCTTGACCGAGGTCTTCGATCGTCAGGCTCTCGAGAGTTACGCCGAGGTCCTCGGTGACGGCCTTGCCGCCCGTCAGGACCGCGAGATCTTCGAGCATGGCCTTCCGGCGATCTCCATAGCCTGGCGCCTTCACTGCCGCGACCTGAAGCGTACCGCGCAGCTTGTTGACCACGATGGTCGCCAGCGCCTCGCCCTCGATGTCTTCCGCGATGATCAGCAACGGACGGGTGGCTCGCGCGACCAGCTCCAGCAGCGGCAGGAAGTCTTTCAGCGCGCTGATCCGCTTCTCGTGAATGAGAATGACCGGATTCTCCAACACGACTTCCATCCGCTCCGGATCGGTGACGAAGTACGGCGACAGATAGCCGCGATCGAACTGCATTCCCTCGACGACGTCGAGGGACGTGTCCATGCTCCTGGCTTCTTCGACGGTGATCACCCCGTCCTTGCCCACCTTCTCCATGGCTTCGGCGATGATGCGTCCGATCGTCTCGTCGTGGTTCGCGGAGATGGTTCCCACCTGAGCGATCATCGACCCGGTCACCGGCTTGGACATCTTCGTTAGCTCCGTCGTGATCGCGTCGACAGCTTTATCGATGCCGCGCTTGACAGCCATGGGGCTGGCGCCGGCGGTGACGTTCTTCGCGCCCTCACGGTAGATCGCCTGCGCCAGCACCGTCGCCGTCGTGGTGCCGTCTCCGGCGACGTCCGACGTCTTGCTCGCCACTTCCTTCACCATCTGGGCGCCCATGTTCTCGAGCGCGTCCTTCAGCTCGATCTCCTTCGCAACCGTGACACCGTCCTTGGTGATGGTGGGGGAGCCGAACTTCTTGTCGAGGATCACGTTCCGCCCTCGTGGTCCCAGTGTGACCTTGACCGCGTTGGCCAAGCTGTTGACCCCGCGAAGAATTCCCTGCCGTGAGGCATCGCCGTACACAATCTGTTTTGCCATGAGTGGTCTCGTTTTCCTCAGCCTGTTTCGATGACCGCCAACACTTCGTCCTCTCGCATGATGAGGTACTCGTCACCATGGAGCTTGACCTCCTGACCGCCATATTTGCCGAACAGGATCACATCGCCCGCCTTGACATCGAGAGGGACGCGCGTGCCGCCGTCTTTGACAGTGCCGGTGCCTGCAGCGATCACCGTGCCTCGTTGCGGTTTCTCTTTCGCGGTATCCGGGATAATGATTCCGCCGCTTTGCTGCTCACTTTCTTCGTGGCGGCGAACGATTAGTCGATCGTGAAGCGGTCTGATATCCATATACGTCGCCTCCGAACCTCTACCGGGACGGTTGTCAGCTGGTGGGCCCGCCAGCGCGGCCGACGCCGGCATGGGGATCCGCGTGAGTCACTTCCCGCCGCGTCAGAGCAGCCCTCCGATCCACAACAGCAATCGCACGAATAGTGCGATCGGTATTCCGATGGCCAAGATCACGAACGGGATGCAGAGTACGATGGCCACCGCCCCCAGCAGGTCGCCGACAACAACGGCGGCACGCCGGAACGGGCCGGGAACGATGAGCGCGCCGGCCTGAGCGCCGGCCTGATCGAATGTTGTGGCGAGCGCGGCACTCGTCAGCGTCGCCTCTTCGAGGCGTCCAGTAGCGGACGTCACGATCTGCCGCCCAGCCGTTCGGTCGGCAAATGGCCGTACAGCGCCGCGTCGTGACTGCCTTCCGTGCCTCGCCTGCCTACGCGATCGTGATCGGCGGTCCACGCGGCGTAGGCGGCGACCGCCGCCAGTCGCGCGGCATCCCAGTGCTGCCCGCATCTGGCGCACCGCCAGTCGCCGCCGGCCTCGAGCGCGCTCTGGGACAGGGTCGACGACGTGTGACACATCGGACATGTCGCGAATTGCAAGACGTCCTGTTCATCGTCGAGCAACACTGCTATCGCGTCTGGTCGTGACAAGCTTGGAGCCATAAGTAGATCCTCCGAACGGCAATTGAACGAAGTGATGGTGCGGTCGCAGCGTCCCGACTCTGTCAAGGACGAAATGCGGCTTTGTTGGCGATGCGCGTCTTGTCGCGGGCGGCGCTGGCGTCGCCGGCCTCTTTCTTCCGCTGTTCCGCTTCGCGGCGCGGTGCTTCGATCGCATCCAACCTGACTGCCTCGCGGACCGCGGTCCGGGCACGCGCGCTCAACGCTTTCGAAACCAGAATTAGCTGAAACTCAGGCGTGTACGACCCACGAAGGAGCGTGAGCAACGAGTCGCCATTCTCCCACCGCGCGACGACGATGCTATCGGAGAACGCCTCAACCGGTGGGCTCGTCCGGGTCCTCGCCGATGCGAGTATGGGCGCGCCGTACGCTGTCGAAAGTGAGTCGACAATGTCACTGTTTGTCAGGCCTTCCGTGCGGTCGCGATCGTAGTTGACGATCACCTGATACAACGCGTCGTTGTAGAAGGTGAAGGAGATCTCCCGCACCGGATCGGCCATCGTCTTGCGGGAATCGACGTACGGCGCGCGCCATTCCAGCTGCTGAATTGTCGCAGGCCGCTCATGGAGTGTTTTTACATCGGCGGCGCGCGCGCCACTCGCCGCGACGACCGAATCCAGGCTGCTTTCGAGAACGTAGGCTCGATACCGAGCCATATCCTGTGCGAAGGCCAGCTGGGCGCCGAGGATGAGACCCACTGCGATGACGAGCGGACGCATACTATTCATGCCAGACTCCTAATGTTTGCCGCATCTCAAGGGTGACAGGTTGGTGGCTGCGTGTCTGTGCCGCAATGCACACCACAGCCAGAAAACCCATCCTGTCGGGACCGCGAGCAATGCCCGTGTCTTCCTGAGTGGGACTTCGGTCAGCCGCCTTGAAGGTGTGGATCGCCTTGGCGCCAGCACGGAGCCCAGGTCCGGAGTGACGGATGCCTGACGGCCCGATTGACGATCCCGCCGGTGGGACGCGTTACGCCTGCGGTCGCGCCATCTGCCAGCCACCGTCGTCGTCCATGCGAGAAAGATCCAGCGCGTCGTTGGCTGCGCTCCGATTCGGCTCGTCGAGCGTGCGCACGCCCGTCCCCGCTGTCATCGTGATCGCCGCACTCGCCGGGTCTCGGTGTCCGGATGGGAGGACGCGAACAGGTGCACGAGAGGTACGCAACCACGGAAGCGAACCCGGCATCAAGAAGACGATCGCGGCGATCCCAACGGCCACTATGGCGAATACGGTGGTGGGCGGCATCAGGAACAGCGTGGCGGTCGGCGGTGCTGTAAGGGCAACCGTGAGGAACGCAATCGCCCACAGTGGTACCGCCAGCCTACGTTGGAACACAAACGCCATTTCGTACCTCCTGGATAACCGTCGACCAGAGCCCGATTGGAGCTCCTACAGTGAATGCGACGCGCGATGTTCGGCGAGCCATTGCTCACTCATCCAGCCGAAATTGGCGGCGTTCACACCACCTGGCACCCGCATCCTGGGGATGATGACGACGGCGATCAACGCGATGACGACGCCGATGATGAACAGCATCTGGTTCTCGCCGCTTTCAGGTCGGCGCATGACGATCCTGACACGCGGCAAGGCGACTGTCTGTGCGCTTGTGCACACGGCGTCGTGCACGTGAACTCTGGGTTGTCTGCGCGATCTGGTTCTAACGTAGAGTCGGCGTGGCTACGGGCGAGCTCGGAGAGTTGTCATATCGAATGCCGCGGCAAATTCTGTGCGATCTGAAGGCGCCGGCATTCGCCGGCCGGCCGTTTGGACATCACCTCGGCCGGCGTGGCTTACGTGTTCATTCTGGAACAGCGCAGTCGAATGCCGAAGCCTACACTTGAAACATGCAACTTGTCTCAATCAAACCCGTCATTGCCATGCTTTGGGTGTCGGCGGCATTCATCGTAAGCATCGTAGGGAATGTCAACTCGTTCTCGAGCTGGATCCTTCTCGCAGGGCTGGCCGTTTTCCCGCCGCTCATCTTGATGTGGTGGTGGAACGCCCCTCGCCAAACCATGTCCGAAAGCATTCAGGAGGCACTTCGATGACCACTCACACTGCGGTGATTCCCGATGTGGAAGCGGACATCCGGTGGCGCGATTGGCAGGCGCGAGGTGCCGCCAGTGACCGGCGAACAGCCGCGAGAATGCGCAAAGTGATGCTGCTCATCGTCGCGGCTTTGATCGTCTGGTTCGTCGTTCAACTGACATGATGATTGAGCATTGCAGGAGCGGGCGTGTGCGCGTAGCAGGACTGGCTGTGTCTCAGGATTGACGATCCCCCGCGCCAAGTTCCATTACTCGATCTCCCTTATCACCACCCAACACACGCAATCTAGTCCCGCCAGGGGCCACGGGCCTGTGCGGAACGGCACAGACAAGACCCGGCTCACGGGGGGAAGATGGTTGCGCGCCGAGACGTAATCGGCGTCCATCTATGCCCGTGATCCTCGT
Organism: Vicinamibacterales bacterium; assembly: GCA_035620975.1. Lineage (GTDB taxonomy): Bacteria > Acidobacteriota > Vicinamibacteria > Vicinamibacterales > 2-12-FULL-66-21 > DASPFV01. The sequence continues at coordinate 10,000 of DASPFV010000213.1, read as the reverse complement.
CATCATCGTGTCGAGCGTGCTCGTGACGGCCGCGAGGCTGCGACGGCGATCTGGTGCCGGCGCCACGAGCTTGGATGAGAGGAACGGATGGCGGCGGCTCAGCGCGTTGGCACGTGGCTCTTCGTGGCGTGCGATAACCGCGTCTATCGTGCTGTTGACCGGGCTCGCGACCGTGGGTCTGCCGTCCGCGCAGACGCCGCGCCCGCTCGTCTATGTCGTGCCCATCGAAGGCATGATCGATCTTGGCGTCGCTCCGTTTCTGGCGCGGACCATTCAGGAAGCGGAGCAGGCCGGCGCCGCCGCCGTCGTGCTCGACATCAACACGCTCGGTGGGCGCGTTGACGCGGCGATCGTGATGCGCGACGCGCTCCTCCAGGCGCGCGTACGGACCATCGCATTCGTCAACCCTCGTGCCATCTCTGCGGGGGCGCTTCTTGCGCTGGCGACCGAGACGATCGTGATGACGAGCGGCGGCACGATCGGCACGGCCATGCCTGTTGTGGGTGGCGGCAGCGCGCCCCAAGCCGCAGACGAAAAGTCCGTGTCGTACCTGCGGAAGGAGTTCGCCGCGACGGCGGAGCGGCGCGGCCGTCCGGCGAAGTTCGCGGAAGCCATGGTCGACGTCGATGTCGAGATCCCGGGGGTCGTTGCGAAGGGCAAGCTCCTGACACTCACCGCCTCGGAAGCGATGGACCATCGCGTGGTGGAGTTCAAGGCGGACTCGTTGGAGTCTGCACTCGACGCGACTGGGTTGAGCGCTGCTGAGGTGCGGCAAACCTCCCAGACCTGGGCAGAGACGCTCGTTCGATTCCTGACGAACCCGATTCTTGCCTCCGTGCTCATGACGGTCGGGCTGCTGGGGATCCTCGTGGAGATCCGAACGCCGGGATTTGGCATCCCGGGTGTGATCGGTCTGCTGTCGTTCGCGGTGCTGTTCTGGGGACACTGGATCGTCCAGCTCGCGGGGTGGGAAGAACTGCTGTTGGTAGCAGCGGGGACGCTGCTAATCGCAGCCGAAGTCTTCGTGATTCCCGGCTTCGGCGTCGCGGGCATCGCCGGGATCGTCGCCCTCGTCGCAGGACTCGGTATGACCCTTGTGGGCGAGGGTGCGACGACCTCGATCGTCATCGGCGCACTTGGGCGCGTGGCGGTCTCAGTGCTGTTCGCCATCGGCGGCGCACTAGTGTTGCTGCGCGTGCTGCCGCATCTCCCGTACGGCCGCCAGTTCGTGCTCAACGAAGACATGAACGCCGGCCTCGGATACGCCACAGCGCCCGAGACCGACCGCTCGTGGCTGGGCCGAACGGGAACCGCCGTGTCGCCGCTGCGGCCGGCGGGTATCGCCGAGATCGCGGGAACGCGGCTGGATGTCGTGTCGGACGGCGGCTTCATCGAAGCGCTGACAGTTATTGAAGTGACGCGCGTGGACGGGAACCGGATTGTCGTTCGGCGGCGTCACGCCGCGTGACGGAACAAGAGGCAAACACTATGACTGGCATTGAAACTGGCGCGTTCGGCGCCATCGGACTATTGACTGCGGCGGTCGCCGCGCTCATCTTCGTTCTCTACTTCGTCCCGGTGCCGCTGTGGATCGCGGCCTGGTCATCGGGAGCGTATGTCGGATTGTTCACGCTGGTCGGCATGCGCCTCCGGCGTGTGCCGCCCGCCACGATTGTAAACGCGCACATTAGCGCGGTGAAAGCCGGATTGCAGGGGGTGTCGATTAACGAGCTCGAAGCGCATTATCTGGCCGGCGGTAACGTCGTCCGGGTCGTGAATGCGCTCATCTCAGCGGACAAGGCCAACATCACGATGCCCTTTCGCCGTGCGGCAGCGATCGATCTGGCCGGACGTGACGTGCTGGAGGCGGTCAAGATGTCCGTGATTCCAAAGGTCATCGAAACGGCCTCCATCGCGGCAGTCGCCAAGGACGGGATTCAGCTCGTGGCGGTCTCACGCGTCACCGTCCGCACGAATCTGGATCGGTTGGTCGGGGGCGCCGGGGAGGAGACCATCATCGCCAGGGTTGGCGAAGGCATGGTCAGCACCATCGGGTCCGCGACGACGCACAAGGACGTGCTCGAGAACCCGAATCACATCTCGAAGAACATCCTGGCGCGCGGCCTGGATGCCGGCACCGCGTACGAGATCCTCTCCATCGACATCGCCGACGTGAACGTCGGGGAGAACATCGGCGCCAAGCTGCAGATCGACCAGGCGAACGCTGACAAACAGATCGCCCAGGCCAAGGCCGAGGAGCGCCGGGCGATGGCAGTCGCGCTCGAGCAGGAGATGCGCGCACGTGTGGTGGAGGCGGAGGCCGAAGTGCCCCGCGCCATGGCCGCGGCCTTCGTGCAGGGGAACCTCGGCATCATGGATTACTACCGGATGAAAAACATCCAGGCGGACTCCTCGATGCGTGAAGCGATTGCAGCTCCCGACAATGGCGGGCCGGCAGCTTTGCGGCAGTGAGGGTTGACGCATCACTGTCGCGAAGGCGGTGACACTGTGGGCATTTGAAGGCAGGAAATCAGTGATGTCTGTCGAACAATGGGGCGTCTTGGCGCTCGTCGTACTATTCCCGCTGCTTCAGGGCGTGGCGCGCCTTCGGCGAGCGCACGCCAGTAATCGCGAAGCCGCCGACCGCCTCCGCCAGGTGCAGGCTTCACAACGTGGGGTGTCGCTCCCGAATCAGGATGCGCACGACGCCGTGGTGCGAGGAGCGAAGGATGTGGTCAGCCGGCTACCTTCACTGCCGCCCCCGTTGCCACAGCGCGCATCGTCGCCATCAATATCGCTCGCCGGTCTTCCCGCGAGCCACGCGCGGTCGTCCAACCTCTCAGCGTCCGTCGAGGCTTACACCATGAATCGGAAGTCCGTCGCCGGTGACCCGGTCGTGCCGTGGCTCCGGCCCGTGCGCAATCTGCGCCGCGCCATCGTCGTCGCCACGATCTTGGGTCCACCTAGACAATGACGGGTGAATTGCACGATGTGTGCGGCCACCGCTGCTTGTCCCGGGACAAGAGTCCACACGGTGGCGTGCCCCGCAAGTCCGTTCATCAGGACATCCGAACTGTTCGGTAATGCACGGCCGACACAAAGTGCCGTGGACCTGGGCGGACACACGTCGGCAACCGCTGTTCTCGTTAGCGCACCATCGACGTGAGCTTGGCGCTTGGCGGAGGGGGCGGCGTTTACTCCACGCCGTATTGGTCGAGCCAGCGGAGGATTTGACCGATGCTCCCATTCGCGAGGGCGACACTGGTATCGGCCGCGCCGTAGTACAGGTTGATGCCGTCGCCGTCCGCATCGAGGGTGTAGCCGCACGGGAAAGTGACGTAGCCGACGTCTCCTTCGCGCTCGTAGGCGGTCTCGGGCCCGAAGATCCACGAATCGCCACGCAACAGACACTGTTCGGCCGTTTCGAGATCGAACAACGCGGCGCCGAGTCTGTACAGAGAGCCCGCTGCCGTTCGTCTCACGCCGTGATAGAGCATGAGCTATCCGCGCGATGTCTCGATGAGCGGCGGTGACAGCCCGATGCGATTGGCGTCCCACCACGCGCCTCGCCGTGCTGGCAGCACCTGTCTGTGCCCACCCCAGTTGCGCAAGTCGGGGGAGAAGGATATCCAGATATCGGCACACGGAGCCGTCCAGGGGCGATGGAGCAGCGCAAACCGTCCCTTGATTCGACGCGGCAACAGCGCCGCATCCTTGTCGTCCGGCTGCATGACCAACCCGTACCGCTCGAACGTCCGGAAGTCGGAGGTCAGCGCCAGCGCAACGCCAGGGCCTTCCCTGCTGAATGCCGTGTAAGTCACGGCATACTTCCCGAGCTCATCGACGAAGGTGAGTTAAAGTCCCAGCTCGTGGTGGAAATTCGATAAGCCCGGCGGCGTAGACAGGAAGAGCCGCCATCGCGCATCTTTCCGTGAGTTCTCTCTTGGCCGGAGAAGGACGACACGGAGGTGTTGACGCGATGGCGAAGCCCAGAATGGATCTGTCTGCGTTCGTTGGCAAGCTCCTCGAGGAGCAGGACGGCGACGTCCTGCGGGAAGGAATTCGGGTGCTCTCCCAGGCCCTGATGGAAACAGAGGTCGCCGGCTTGATCGGTGCCGACCGGCACGAGCGGACGCCGGAGCGGACGGGGCACCGGAATGGCTATCGGATGCGGACGTGGGACACGCGGGTGGGCACGATCGAGCTGGCCATCCCGAAGGTGAGGCCCGGGACGTACTTCCCCTCGCTCCTACAGCCACGCCGGCGGGCCGAGCACGCACTCCTGGCGGTCGTGCAGGAAGCCTACGTGCACGGGGTGTCGACGCGGAAGGTGGACGAACTGATGAAGGCGCTGGGGCTGGATGGCGTGTCGAAATCGGAGGTCTCACGCATCTGCGGCGAGCTCGACCCGCTGGTGGAGGCCTTCCGAATGCGAGCGCTGACGACGGACTACCCGTACATCTGGGTCGACGCCACGTACCACAAGGTGCGGGTCAACGGGCGCGTCACTAGCCAGGCGACGGTCGTCGCCGTCGGCGTGACGAGCGAGGGTGAGCGCCAAGTGCTCGGGATCGATGTCGGCCCCTCGGAAGATCGGGCGTTCTGGACGGCCTTTCTCCGCAGCCTGGTGAAGCGCGGCCTGCGCGGCGTCCGTCTCGTGACGTCGGACGCGCACGAGGGCCTGAAGCAGGCCATCGCAACCGTGCTCAGCGGCGCCACGTGGCAGCGGTGTCGTGTGCACTTCATGCGCAATCTCCTGGCAACCGTGCCGAAGGGCGCACGCGAAGCGATCGCGGCCGTCGTCCGGACGATCTTTGCGCAGCCGGATCACGCGACGGCCATGACGCAGCTCCGGAAGGTCGCCGATGGGCTACGCGGCCGGTTTGCGCAGGCCGCCGCGCTCCTTGAGGACGCGGCCGAGGACATCCTCGCGTACCGGCACTTGCCCATCGAGCACCAGCGGCAGCTGCACAGTACGAATCCGCTGGAACGGTTGAACAAAGAGATCAAGCGGCGGTCCAATGTCGTCGGGATCTTTCCGACGCCGCAGTCGGTGATCCGCCTCGTCGGCGCAATTCTGCTGGAGCAGGACGACGAATGGGCGGTCGCCGAGCGCCGCTACTTTAGTGCAGAGTCGATGAAGCAGCTCACGGCGCCGACGTTGCCCGCGACTGCGCAGGAGATCTTCGCCGCGATTGCGTGAAGATGGGAAGCGGTGTGGGCGCTCGTGGAAAACCCGCTCTGTGGTTTTCCAAGCAGCGGTGGACGGCGCTCTTCCGTCCACGGCTGCGGGTGTGCCGAGCATGTTTGACAGCTTGGAGGTGAAAGTCCTCTGCCCAAGGTCTGGTGGAGACGAAGGGCTAGCGAGGCGCAAGGGCGGTGACCGTGAGGCGCCGTCTGAAAGAAGCGCGGAAGCAAAGCCGCGACCTGACGGACAGAAACCGAATATGAGGCATCTCTGGTCGGACGAGCAGGCCCGTATCTGCGAAGTCCCGTATCCATCAAGGCCAGGGATTGTAGATTCGGCAGGTGTGCGGCGAAGGCGGTCAGGCTTACCTCGGGAGATCTGCATCGTGTCCGCGAGGACTGAGGGGGCCGCAAGGTCTCCTGACCGCGGTGCAGAAGTCAGCAGAGGGCATAGTAGGTTCGTCGCCGGTAAGGCTAGTGAGGCACTCCAATGCCGAAAGGCGGAGCAACAGATAGGCCGAGCCGAAACAGGACTGAAGGCCCGAACGGTCCCCGCACGGGGATAAACGGAGTGGCGATTAGGACGCAGGACTCATGACCGAACAGCGGCTGACCGAACAGCTCCGGCTGGTCTTCACTGCGACGGAGGACGCGCAGGCGTCCGCCGCCGGCGGAGATGCCGAATCGGTGGTGGCGAAGTGCGAGCCCGAACGCACGGCAGTCATTAGCTCGTTGATGGAGGCAGTGTGTGAGCGAGACAACCTGAAGAAGGCGCTGCGTCGCGTGAAGGCGAACAAAGGGAGTCCGGGCATCGACGGGATGACCGTTGAGCAACTCTCGGACTACCTGCGGGCGCACTGGCCACAGCATCGGGAGGAGCTGCTGCACGGCATCTATACACCGTCGCCGGTCAGGCGCGTCGAGATTCCCAAACCGGATGGGGGCGTCCGCAAGTTGGGCGTGCCCACCGCTCTCGACCGCTTCGTCCAGCAAGCGGTGCTGCAGGTGCTGCAGCCCATCTTCGACCCGACGTTCTCCGACCACAGCTACGGGTTTCGGCCGGGACGGTCGGCACATCAGGCGGTAGCGGCCGCGCAGGGACATCTGGCGAGCGGCTATCGGTGGGTCGTGGACCTCGACCTCGAAAAGTTTTTCGACCGAGTGAATCACGACCTCTTGATGGGGCGGCTGGCTCAGCGCGTGTCGGATGCACGCGTGCTGAAACTCACCCGCGCGTTCCTGAATGCGGGGGTCTTGGAGAACGGGCTGTTCAGTGCGACGGAGGAGGGCACTCCGCAAGGGGGGCCGCTGTCTCCACTCCTGTCGAACATCGTGCTGCACGCACTCGACTGCGAGCTCGAAGGTCGTGGGCACCGTTTCGTTCGGTACGCGGACGACTGCAACGTGTACGTCCGGACCGCACGAGCGGGGCACCGCGTGATGGCCAGCATCACCGGCTTCATCACGACACGGTTGAAGCTCAAGGTCAATGCGGCGAAAAGTGCGGTGGCGGCGGGAAGGGACCGAACGTTTCTGGGCTTCAGCTTCACTCACGGCCAACGGCCGAAGCGGCGACTCGCCGACAAGACGTTGGTCCGGTTTCGAGCACGAGTCCGGACGCTGACCCGACGGGTGCGTGGTGTAAGCCTACGCCAAATGGTGAAGGAACTGGCCGCGTACGTGCTCGGGTGGCGGGCGTACTTTGGCTTCTGCCAAACGCCGACGATTCTCCGGCGTCTCGACAAATGGATCCGCCGACGGCTTCGAGCTGTCGTGTGGAAACAGTGGCAGCGACCCGGCACTCGATTCCGACAGCTGCGGAAGCGAGGCGTCAACGCGAAGGATGCGATCCTCACGGCCCGCAGCAATCGTGGACCGTGGCGCGTGTCCATCACGGCGGCGCTGTGCTGGGCACTGCCCGGCGTTTACTTCGACTCGCTCGGCTTGCCCTATCTTGAGCCACAGTGACGGCTCAACCGGCCGAACCGCCGTGGTACGGACCCGTATGCCCGGTGGTGTGGGAGGGGCGACATCGCGAGGTGTCCCCCTATCCCGATCAGCGTCCATGCCCTACGCCGCCGCCTCGCGCTCGAACCGGCCTGGACTGACCTGGCCGAGTGTCGAATGGCGCCGCCGCTGGTTATAAAACACCCCGATGTAATCGAACAACGCCATCTTCGCGTCGCTATAGCTCGGAAACCGATCGGCTTCCTCTTTCTTCACGGTCGCGAAGAAGCTCTCCATCACCGCATTGTCGTAGCAGTCGGCGCGCCGACTCATGCTGCACCTGATCCCGTGCGTGGCGAGGTACTGTTGGTAGTCCTCACACGTGTAGGTGTATCCGCGATCGGAATGATGGAGCAACCCGGGCCCGGGACAACGACGCCGGACCGCCAGCTCGAGGGCCTTCAACGTCAGGCGCCGATCGTTCACCGCGCTGATCGCCCAGCCGACGACAAATCGGGAATACAGATCGAGAATCGCCGCCAGATAGAGCTTCGCATTCCCGTCGCCGATCACGAACTCCGTGGTGTCGCCAACCCACCGTTGGTTGGGCGCCGTCGCCGTGAAATCCCGATCCAGCAGATTGGCCGCGACCGGATCCGTGTGGTCGCTGTTGGTCGTCTGCTTGAACCGCTTCGGGACCTTGCCCTGAATCCGCTCCTCGCGCATCAACCGGCCGACGCGCTTCTCGCTGACGGCCTCGCCGTCCTCCTGGAGGTCTTTCCACAGGCGCGGCCGACCATACTTCTGGCCGCTGGCCGCATGGAACGCGCGGAGCTTCGTCCGCAGGACTACATCTCGTTGCGCCCGCGCCGACAGGCCGCGGCGGCACCAGGCGTAGAACCCACTGCGGGTGACCTGCATACATCGGCAGAGAATCGAAACCCGATGCTCGGCCTTCTTCGCCGCGATGAAGGCAAACCTCACCGGCTCTGCTTCGCGAAGAACGCCGTGGCTTTTTTTAAGATGTCTCGCTCTTCTTCCGCGATCCGGAGCGCTCGACGGAGTCGCACCAGCTCCTCGCGCTCAGCCGTGGTCAGGCCGGTGCGGCCCTTGGTCCGGTCCGCCTGCGCGCGTTTGACCCACTCCCGCAACGCGGTCTCGGTCAGATCGAGATCGCGCGCCACGGCGCCGACGCTCTTCCCTTGATCGAGGACGAGGCGCGCCGCCTGCGCTTTAAACTCCGCATCGAACCGCCGACGCGGCCGTCGGCTTCTCGTTTCCGCCATTGTGGACATCGTATCCGCCTTTCGGAAGATGTCCACCAAAGCGGATCAAGTCCACCGGCACGCTCGAAGCCGGGTTCACCGGTCACCCTCATTTCGATCCGATCACGGGCGAACACCACGCGTTGGCCTATGAACCGTTCCAGCCGGTGCGCTACATCTCGGTCGACCGCGACGGGCGTGCCACGACCAAAGCACGAATCGACCTGCCGCACATTCCACTCATCCACGACATGGCGTTCACACAATCGTTCATCGTCGTCCCCGACTTCCCGGTGACGTTCCAGCCGGAGTTGTCCCATACGGACTTTCCGTGGCTCTGGGATGAGCGCCGGGAGTCTCGCATCGGCCTGCTGCCGCGCAACGGCGACGTGTCGCGTATCCAGTGGTTCGAAGCGCCACGCTGCTTCGCGTTTCATTTCGCCAACGCCTACGACGACGGCGATCTCACCGTCGTCGACCTGCCAAAGCACCCGCGGATGTTTCACACGGACCAGAACGGCCCCAACGAAGGGGCGCCGATCCTCGTGCGGTGGACACTCCATCGCCCGACCGGCAAGCTGACGGAGACGGTGATCGACGATCGCGGCGACGAGTTTCCGCGCATCAACAGCCGCCACAGCGGGCAACCCTATCGCTACGTCTACAGTGCGCACTGGGGTGACGATGTGACCTTCGGTCCGGCAATGAAGCACGACATGCAGCGCCAGACGACCGAAGTCCATGATTACGGTCGCGGCCGGATGACGGCGGAGCCCGTCTTCGTGCGGAAACCGGGTGCCACCACCGAGGACGAGGGCTGGGTCATGTCGTACGTCTATGACCCGGAACGGGACCTCAGCGACGTGGTCATCCTGGATGCGCAGGACTTCGCCGGGGAGCCGGTCGCGACGATTCGTCTGCCTGTTCGCGTGCCGCACGGTTTTCACGGCGGGTGGGCGCCCGACAGGATTACGGTCATTGAGTAGGTGCGCTGGAGATGAGGGTGCCATTCGGATGGAATGGCACCCGCCACTCAGGCTTCGCTGGCGTGAACGACCGGGCGCACCGCCAGCCGCGCGGTAATTCGAATCAGAGCCGGAACATCGGTAGCGGGTTCCAGGGATGGGTTCGCAGTCTCCGCAGTTCGAGTTCGACGAGCCGCCGGTGAAAGCCGGCGCTCGGCCAGATCGAAAAGAGCTCCCTGACTCGTGCCCTTGATACGCCGAACGTAAAGAAGCCTCTCGACACATCGATCCAGTCCGCCTGTCGAAAGGGTTCGACGAGGGGGTGCGCCGCGGGGCGGTACGGCGACAGCTTGTGGTGTTGGCGAATCATCTCGGTGACTTCTGGAATCCACGCGCATTTGCTCTCGGCCTGGAGGTGTGCGGCCGCCAAGCCGGCGGAGGGCTCCAGGTAGTCGAAGGTGCGATGCGTCCAGATCCCGAGATCGTGAAAGGCCGCGGCGATCGCGATCCGTTCAACCTCGGCTTCCGCAGGCCCCAGCGCGAGACAGAGATTCAACACCCGGTACGAGTGGTTCCGATAGCCAACGAGATCCTCGCCCAATCCATCGGCGTGAGCCGCGATCACGGTGTCCAGGG
>DASPFV010000212.1:0-10002 GCA_035620975.1 Vicinamibacterales bacterium | reverse complement strand
AAGACCTGACCCCGGGCTTTCTGCCATCTCCACCCTCATGAAACGACGAGATTTTCTCAAAGCCACCGCCAGCGCGCTCGCCGTCGCAGGCCTGCCGGCCTCTGCCGCCGAGCAGCTGGCGGGCACCCGCAAGCGCGTCGGCCTCATCGGCACCGGCTGGTACGGCAAGACCGACCTCTTCCGCCTCCTCCAGGTCGCCCCCGTCGACGTCGTCTCCCTCTGCGACGTCGACCGCCTGTTGCTCGAGGACGCCGCCCAGCAGGTGGCCGCCCGTCAGGGCTCGAAACAGAAGCCCCGGACCTTCACCGACTACCGCCAGATGCTCGCGGCGCGCGACCTCGACGTCGTGCTCGTCGTCACGCCCGATCACTGGCACGCGCTCCCCATGATCGAGGCCGTCCAGGCCGGCGCGGACGTCTGGGTCCAGAAACCCATCAGCGTCGACGTCGTCGAAGGCCAGGCCATGCTCGCCGCCGCCCGCACACACAAGCGGGTCGTGCAGGTCGGCATGCAGCGCCGCAGCACGCCGCATCTGGTGCACGCGCGCGACCGCATCGTCCGCGAGGGCAGGCTCGGTACGATCGGCCTCGTCGAGATCTATTGCTACTACCACATGCGCGCGCGCCAGAACCCGCCCGACTCGCCGCCGCCCCCGCACCTCGACTACGAGATGTGGACGGGCCCGGCCCCGATGCGCCCGTACAACCCGCTGGTCCATCCGCGCAGCTGGCGCGCCTTCATGGAGTACAGCAACGGCATCGTCGGCGACATGTGCGTGCACATGCTCGATATGGTGCGCTGGATGCTCGATCTCGGCATGCCCACGCGGATCAGCTCGTCGGGCGGCATCCTCGTCGACAAGGCCAGCAAGGCCAACATCACCGACACCCAGACCGCGACGTTCGACTACCCAAACCTCAAGATCGTATGGACCCACCGCACGTACGGCGACCCGCCCGATCCGAAGTATCCCTGGGGCGCGACGCTCTACGGCGACAAGGGGACGCTGAAGGCCGGCGTCATGGGCTACGACTTCGTCCCGACCGGCAAGGGGGGATCGCCCGTGCACGAGGACGTCGTCTACGAGCTCGAGCAGTTCCCCGAGGACAAGACCGAGAAGGATCTCGAGCGCCACGTCGCGCCGGCCATCCGCGCGCACATGACCGATTTCCTCGCCTGCATCGAGTCCCGCGGAACGCCGGTGGCCGACATCGAGCAGGGCTACATATCGGCGACCTCATGCATCCTGGCCAACCTCTCGCTGCAGCTCGGTCGCTCGCTGACGTGGGACCATGCCGCGGGGCAGGTGGTCGGGGACGCCGAGGCCAACGCGCTGCTGCGCCGGCCGTACCGCACGCCCTGGATCCACCCTGACCCGGCGAAGGTCTGAGCGCGGCTTACGAGATCCGGCGCCGGAGCGCCTCCACGTCGGTCTCGACGGCCCGGGGGACGCGCAGCGACTCCCAGCACTTCCACACGGCGGTCGCCCAGCCATAGCTGCGATACGGCAGCCCGCGAACCCGGCAGAAGTCGCGGACCACGGCCGCCACCGCCGGATAGTGGACGTGCGTGATGTAGGGGAACAGATGGTGCTCGATCTGGTACTCCAGGCCCGAGCAGATGAAGCGTCCGAACGTTCCCGTCCGGAAGTTCACGGTGGTCGCGGTCTGCCGGAGCAGGTAATCGGCGGTCCGCTGCCCGGCGCTGAGGCGGGCGGCTTCGGCGGGGAGATGGCCGGGGCCCAGGACCGCGAACATCGCGTAGCCCATCAGCACGATCCGCAGCACGTAGGCGGCCAGCGCTTCGGGCCACGCCACGAGGATCAGCGGCAGCCCGATCGCGAGCGCAGGATGACACGCCAGGCAGCCGAGGTCGATCCAGTGCCGGCTCGAGCGCCGGCCGGGATCGCGCAGGCAGCCCGCCAGATAGGCCCATCCCGAAAACTGCATGTTGAACCCGTTGGCCAGCAGGATCAGCGGGAACAGCGGCCACTGCAATCGCTGGTGGTAGAGGCGGCGCCACCCGCGCAGCCCGGCGACGTCCTGCTCGGTCAGAGCCAGCCACGGCATGAAATCGGCGTCCTCGTCCACGCCGATCACGTTCGGCGCCGGATGGTGCACGACCACGTGCTTGTGCCACCAGAACGTCGCCGACAACCCGAGGAACAGCGGGTAGCCGAAGTACGTGAGGGCCTCGTTCACCCAGCGCCGCTCGCTGGTCGCGTAGTGCGACGAGGTGTGCGTGTTGGTGCCGACACCCGTGGATCCGGCTGTCGAGACGAGGAGGCCGGCGATTCGCGCGAGCAGGCTCTCGGCCAGGAGGAAGACGATCAGCCCGCCGCAGGCGACGCTCACGTGGACGGCGAGCTCCAGCAGCACGCGTGCGGTCGGCTTCCGATCGAAGCCGTGGGCCGACAGCTCCCGGCGGAGCGCGGCGAGATCCGACGCGGGCAGGACGCTCGTCTCAGACACGGGCCAGCGGCAGCTCCAGCGTGCAGTCGTTGGTGAACAGCACCTGGTAGACGGCCGAATCGGAGACGGCGGCCGCCGCGATGCCGCAGGACAGATAGTATTCCCACATCCGCCGGAACCGTCCATCGTATTTCACGGGATCCAGCCGTCCGGCGTTCTCACGGAACCGCTCCAGCCACCTGGCGACCGTGCAGCCGTAGTGGCGCACGATGTTCTCGACGTCGAGCACGGCGAGCCGGTTCGCCTCGAGGCGCGCTGCAATCTGCGAGAGGCGGGGCTGGTGCGAGCCGGGAAAGATGTAGGTCTGCGTGAACGGATCGTGCACGTTGCGAGGGGCGTTGCAGCCGATGGCGTGCACCAGGCCCAGTCCACCAGGCGCGAGCCGCGCGGCAATCGTCCGGAAGTAGCGCCCGTGGTCGCGCGGCGCGACGTGCTCGAGCATGCCGACGCTGACCACGCGCTGGAACGAGCCCGCCACCTCGCCGAAGTCTCCGTCCACGATCGCGAGCCGCTCGCCGAGCCCTGCCCGCGCGATCTCGGCGCGGGCCCGCGCCGAGTGGCTGCGGCTGTTGCTGACGCCCACGCCGGACACGCCGTGCTCGCGGGCCGCGTGAATCAGCAGGCCGCCGAACCCGCAGCCGATGTCCAGGAGCCTGAGCCCGGGCGAGAGCCGGAGCTTGCGGCAGATCCGATCCAGCTTCTGGTGCTGCAACGCCTCCAGACTGTCGCCGCACGCCACCGCGTAGCCGCAGGAATAGGTCATCGTGCGGTCGAGGAAGCTCTCGAACAGGTCCTCGCCGAGGTCGTAGTGACGGCGCACGTTCCGCCGCGCGCCGCGCAACGCGTTCCGGAGCCGCATCGCGAGGACACGGGCCGCCAGCCGCGGGTGCCGGCGCAGCCGCTCGTCGAGCCGGTTGCGGAGGAGGAGCGCGAGGAATCCTGCCAGCGTCCCCTGCTCCAGCTCGAAGTCGCCGTCCATGTAGGCCTCTCCCAACCCGAGGTTGCCGAGCGTGAGGGCCCGCTGGAACATCCGCTCGTCGTGCACGCGCACCACCACGTCCGGCGGACCGTCACCCTGGCCGGCGGTCAGGAGCGTGCCGTCGCGCCTGAATGCCACGCGCGCATCCGGGACGCAGCGATCGAGCACCTCGACGAACAGCCGGGTGGCGCCCGCGCTCACGACTCCTCTCCGAACGGCGCATCGCGTTCGCGGACGGCCGCCCGCCAGCCCGCCTCGCGCGCACGCTGCTGAAAGGCGTAGCCCTCGGGCGTGTGCCGCGCGATGCCGTCGAGGATCGTGCCCAGCACCTGGTCGCCGTCGAGGCCGTCCCGCGCGACGGCCTGGTTCACGAGGAGCTTCATCATCATGAGCTGGTTGATCGGGACTGCGGCGATGCGCGCCAGGAGCCGCTCGAACCGATCGTCGAGAGCCGCACGCGGCGCCGATTCCACGGCCAGGCCCCACTCCACTGCCTCGCGGCCCGAGATGGTGTCGCCGGTGAACAGCAGCCGGCGCGCCCGCGTCACGCCCACCCGCGAGACCCACATCGCCGTGGTGGGCGCTCCCCACACGCGCGCAGGCGGGTAGCCGATGCGGGCCTCGTCCTCGACCACCAGCAGGTCCGCGCACAGCGCCATGTCGGTTCCGCCGCCGACGCAGAAGCCATGAATCCGGCCGACGACGGGCTTGTCGGCATGGAAGAGGCTCATGAACGCGCGCACGTTGCGCCTGAGAAACGCGTAGTCGACGAGGGGATCCCAGGTGGCGCCGGGCTGGTGGTTGGCCAGCTGAACGCGGGGATCGAGCGGGGAGCCGGCGGGCACGTCCGCACGGATGTCGCCACCGGCCGACTGCTCCGCGAACGCGACGAGATCGTACCCGCTGCAGAACCCCTTGCCATGCCCCGCCAGCGCGATCACGTGCACGGCCGGATCCAGGCTCGCGCGCTCCACCGCGGCCGCGAGCTCGCCAGGCATCTCGAACGTGATGGCGTTGCCACGCTCCGGCCGGTTCAGGGTGATGCGCGCAATCCGGCCCGTGGTCGCATACTCCAGCGTGGTGAACTCGCTCATGGCATCGCTCCGATTCCCAGGCCGGGGGCCATCATCGCGGTGAAGCTGGGGGGATCCTTGATGCCCTGCGTCTGCATCCAGAGCCGTGATTCGGCGATCAGCCGCTGGCCTTCGTCCCCCCCGAGCACGGTGCCGAGCGCCCAGGCCGCGGCGCGCGAGTGCAGCCCCATGCCCGCGCGGTCGAACCCGTCGACGGCCGTCGTCAACCGGGCCACCGCATGGTCGGTGCGCCCCTGGACGGCCTCCACCAGCCCGTGCACCAGCCCGGCGAGCGGCTCCGACCAGAACGTGCGCTCGGCCGCGATCGCCCGGGCGTCGGCGGCGGCCAGCGCGAGCTGCCGGCGCCCGTCGTCGCCGGCCGCCACGGAGAGCCGCGCCCGGGCGCGGAGGAATCTCGCCTCTATCCGGAGGACCTGCACGCGCATCAGCAGCGAGTGAGACAGCTCGCGCCACTTCCCCTCGACGAGCTGCTGCGCGTCCTCTCCGCGTCCCAGATAAAGCTCGATCTGGACGCTCGCCAGCAGGGCGTTGTAGTGCTGGCGGTGGAAGCCGCGATGCGACCAGCGCTCGATCGCCTGCGAGACCTCCGCCCTGGCCGTCTCCGGATCGCCCGCCGCGAGCCAGTTGACGTTGTAGCGGGTCTGCACTTCGGTGACGGAGTAGAGGTTGCCGCGCTCCCGTGCGTCGGGCAGCACGACGGAAAGCCGGCGCGCGATCTCGGCCAGCTCACCGAGATACAGCAGGCCGCCCAGCGCGAAGTTCACCGCGTTGATGTACTCCCAGGTGGCGCCCGTGCACCGATCGCGGAACACGCCGGCCGCCTCGTCGCTGAGCTTCACGCATCGCTTCCAGTGGCCCCCGAGGAACGCCACCATGCCGCCGCAGAGCGCGCACAGCCCGAGCGCGTGCGGCACGCCTACGCGCTTCGCCGGCGCTTCGGCGAGGCGCAGGATCTCCCCTGCCCGCTGCTGTGCGCGCCCGCCGGTGGAGGACACGGACGCGGCTTCGACGGCCAGCGCGCGCGCCACGCGGTACGGCTCCCCGGCGCGCAGCGCGAGGAGCAGCTGCGTCGACTGGAAATACGCCCCGGCGACGAGGTCCACGAGGCCGAGCCCGATGGAGGCGGCCCAGCACGCGTCGATTCGCCGCAGCTCCTCCGCGGGCACCTCCTCCGGCCGCCGCTCCACGAAATCGAGCCCGCGCGCGCGGATCTGGGCGCGGCGGACGAGCAACTGCGCGAGCGCGCGCCGCGGGCCGCCCGGCAGTTTGAGGCCGACCGCCTCGAGGACGGTTCGCATGACGTCGACGCCCCCATCCACGTGTCCGCCCATCAGCAGCTGCTCGGCGGCGCGGCGGCGGAGCTCGTGCGCAGTGGTGGGGTCGAACGCGCCCGCCGCCTCGAGATACGCCCTGGCGGCCTCGAGCGTCCGGCCGGCGTTCGCGAGCGCGCCGCCGAGCAGCCGGCGCCGCTCGGCCTTCTCGAGGGGCGTCAACGCGGGCAGCTCGAGCGCGCGGCGGTAGAAGGAGGCGGCGCGGTCGAACGCCAGGGCTGCAGAGGCGCGGCGCGCGGCCGCGAGCGCCGCCGTCCCCGCGGCCTCGCGCTCGCCGGCGCCCAGATAATGCTCGCAGAGGGCTTCGGGGTCGTCATGGCCCGACCGTACGATGGCCGCAGCCAGGCTCCGGTGAATATGCCTGGTCGCCGGATCGGCGAGGCGCGCCACGAGCGCCTCCCTGATCCGATCGTGGTAGATCTCGATCTTGTCCGACGATCCCGTGCTCCGAATCATCTGGGCCGATCGGAGGGCCGCCGCCAGGCTCCGCGTCGTCCCCTCCACACCCGCGGCGCTTCCGGCGACCTCCGGATCGGTGGGCCGGCCGGCAACCGCCAGCACGTCCAGAACGTCGCGCGCGGCCGCCGGCAGCGCGGCCAGCCGCATCTCCAGCATCTCGGCCACCGTGATCCGTGAGGTCCTCCGCGCCTCGCTCGATCGATAGCAGCCCGCCAGCTGCTCGATCAGGAAGGGATTGCCGCCGGCTTCCGCGGCAATCGCCGAGACGGCGGCCACCTCCGGTTCGTGCCCGCCCTCGTGGAGCAGTCGCGACGCCAGCGCTTCGGACTCGGGCTCCGTCAGTGGCCGTACCTCGAGGCCGCGCCGGTCGTCCCCCCGGTAGGCTGCAAATGGCTGCAGGAACGGCCTCGCCTCTATCTCCTCCGATCGGAACGTCAGGAGAAGCAGGAGCGGCGGGGCATGCGGCGGGCGCAGCAGCTCCTCGAGCAGGGCCAGGCTGTCGGCGTCCGTCCACTGCAGATCATCGATCGTCAGGACGAGCGGCTGCGGCCGGCCGATCCGGGCAAGCAGCTCGCGCAGCGCGCCGAAGGCCGTCCGCCGCAGTCCGAGCGGGTCGCCGGTCTCGATCGCCACGTCCGCCGCGGAGGCGATCGTCTCGACACGCAGGAGTACCGGAAAGATCACAGCGAGCGCGCGGATTCCTGGGGGCAGCAGCGACGAGACCTGCCAGGACGGAAGCGACAGCAGGTGGTGCGCGAGACGGTCCACGATGCCGTCAACGGCCTTGTAGGGCACGAACTCGCGCTCGTAGCACCGTCCCGACAGCACCAGCGTCTGCGGCGTGCGCCGCTGCAGGTCCGCGACGAACGCGCCGACCAGTGCCGTCTTCCCGACGCCAGAGCTCCCGAATACGCCGATGGTCACCGCACGCCCGGTGCACGCGACCCGGAACGCCTGCGCGAGCTCGCGCCTCTCGCGCTCGCGACCGACCAGCGCGCTGTCGTGCCTCGCCGGGACGGGTGTGGGGGTGGCACCGCCGGCCGGCTTCAGCTGGAGGAGCCGGAAGACGTCCTGCGCGGTCGGCCGCGCGGCGGGATCGCGCCTCAGCAGCGACGTGCAGAGGAAGTCGAGGTCCCGCGGCACCCCTTCGACCAGCTCGGACGCGGGCGGCGCCTCCGAGGCGCGCTTCGCGTGGAGGACGTCGGCATGGCTCCCGACGAAGGGTGGACGGCCCGTCAGCGCCTCGTAGAGCATGATCCCCACCGCGTACCAGTCGCCCGCCGGGCCGGGCCGCGCCCGCTCGGCTTGTTCCGGGGCCATGTAGGTGGGCGTGCCGATGAGCGGCTCGTCGTCCGTCTCGGCCGGATGGGAAAGCGGTCCGCTCAGTCCGAAGTCCAGGATCACGACGCGGTGGCCCACCGTGGCGAGCACGTTGGATGGCTTCAGATCGCGGTGCATGTAGCCCTTGTCGTGGAGCGCGCCGAGGCCTTCGGCGATCTGCCCGAGCGCCACACGCAGCCGCTGAATCTGCGGCGGCGACACCGCCGGCGCGTACGTGGGCCGGTAGGCCTCCGCAGGGCCGCTCAGCTCGACGGCGGTGGTCTGCATCTCCCCGAGGCTGGCGATGCGGCGCCTCTCGGGAGGCGTCACACCGGACTGCACGTAGGTGAGGAAGTCCACCCCATCGAGCAGCTCCATCGTGAAGAACCAGTGGCCGTCCTCGAAGAGCAGCTCGTACAGGCTGACGAGATTGGGGTGCACGACGTCGGCGAGGTTCCGGAACTCGCGCTTGAAGAGGTAGAGGGCCGTCGGGTCGGCGCGGATCAGGGTCTTGAGGGCGACGTCCTCCTTCCGATCGCGGTCGTAGGCCTGGTAGACCGCGCCCATCCCGCCGGTGCCGAGGTGGCGCCGCAGCTCGAATCGCGAAGTCCCGCGGAAATCCGGCCGCGAGTAGGTGGACGGCATGCGCGTGGACTGACGGTGTCAACCGGGTGCGCGACGGCCCGCAAGGGGCGCGGTGGTCACACTATGCCGGCAGCGCACGCGGGGTCAACCGGCGCCTGGCAGGCCGCTGAAAGGCGCCACCCGGATGGGAACGGCGGTGAAAACGGGAAAGCACGCTCGAATCACGGCGTCTTCCCGCTTCCACGTTCCCTCTTCCCCTGCAGGATGCGTTTCCCGGCACCCTGCGACGACGCTGGCTGCCACTGCCCGATCGGCAGCCTCACGTGGCGCGCCGCGGCGAACTCCCGGTGAAGCTCCCCGCGGACGTCGGGATGCGCGATCGCGATCAGCAGCTCCGCCCGCTCCCGCAGGCTCCGGCCGAAGAGGTTGACGGCGCCGTACTCCGTGGCCACCCAGTGAACGTGGCCGCGGGTCGTGACGACACCGGCACCCGGCCGGAGGCTGCTCACGATCCTGGACGCGCGCCCCCCGGCGGCCGTGGACGGCAGCGCGATGATCGGCTTGCCGCCGCGCGACAGCGCGGCGCCGCGGACGAAGTCCATCTGACCGCCAATCCCCGAGTAGATGCGGAACCCGATCGAATCCGCGCACACCTGGCCTGACAGATCGACCTCGATCGCGGAGTTGATGGCGACAACGTTGTCGTTCTTGCGGATGAGCGCCGTGTCGTTCGTCCGATCGCAGGGATGGAACTCGACGAGGGGGTTGTCGTGCACGAACTCGAACAGCCGGCGGCTCCCGTTCACGAAGCTCGTGACGAGACGGCCGGGATGCACGTGCTTGAGCCGGTTGGTGATGACGCCGGCCTTCACGAGGTCGATCACGCCATCCGAGAACATCTCGGTGTGCACGCCGAGATCGCTCTTGTCGTGCAGCCGCCGGAGCACGGCGTCCGGAATGCCGCCGATGCCCATCTGCAGCGTCGCGCCGTCCGGCACCAGCGCGGCGACGTGCTCCGCGATGGCCTTGTCGACGGCCGTCGGCACTACCGGCTCGTGACCGACGAGCGGGCGGTTGGTGTGAACGAACGCGGCCAGCCGCTCGAACGGGACGACGGTGTTCCCGTGCGTCCGCGGCATCTGGTCGTTGATCTCGGCGACGACCAGGCGCGCGGCGTGCGACGCAGCCAGGGCCGTGTCGACGGAGGTGCCGAGCGAGCAGTAGCCGTGGGGATCGGGCGGGGAGAGCTGCAGGAAGGCCACGTCGAGCGGAACGCGCCCGCTCGAGAAGAGCGCCGGGATGTCCGAGAGGAAGATCGGGACGAAATCGGCCCGGCCGTCCTCGACCGCCTCCCGCACGGGCTTGCCCGTGAACAGGGACACCGAGAAGAAGCGGCCCGCCTGCTCCGGGCCGGCGAACGGCGCCGGACCGTTCGTGTGCATGTGATAGAGCGTCACGTCGCGGAGGTCGGTCCGGCGCGCGAGCGCCTCGATGAGCGGGATCGGAGTGGCCGCGGCGCCATGGACGAAGACGCGCGCACCGCTCGCCACACACCCGACCGCCTCTTCCGCCGTGACACCACGGGATGCCCAGCCTCGATGCATTCCGCTTACGATATCGCGTCTTGGAGAAGGAGAGCCGGCCGGCCGCGCGGCGGCAGGGCCGCGCGGCCCGGTCAGGTTGACGGGACGCGGATGCGCGCGGATGCGCGCCGATGACCGGGCGTGCAATGTACCGCGTCCGGGTCCGCCGCGACGCGGGCT
>DASPFV010000211.1:0-11279 GCA_035620975.1 Vicinamibacterales bacterium | reverse complement strand
GTGGCGCAGGTATCGGCCCAGGCGTCCAGCGGAAGCGCCGGCCACACCGCGTCGCGCGAGAGAATGTCGGTCACGATTGACTCCGGGTTCAAGGTTCAGGGTGCAGGGTTCTGGTTCAGGCGTTATGGTAACGCCTGCCGGTCGGGTAAGATCCGCGCGCGATGACGGCACGGTGCTACGGGCCCGATCTGGCTCGGATTCACCACGCGGGCTTCGGGGCGTTTGCCGCGGCCGCTGCTCCGGGGCTGATCGCGCTCCTCCGTCAGGCTGGTATCCGCGACGGCCTGGTCGTCGAGCTCGGATGCGGCACCGGCATCGTGGCGCGTGCGCTGACGCGCGCCGGGTACCGGGTGGTCGGCATCGATCGATCGGCCGCCATGCTGCGGATCGCCCGGCGCACCGCGCCGGATGCGAGGTTCCGCCGGGCGACGCTGCAACGCGCGGACCTCCCGCGCAGCCGGGCGGTGCTCGCCATCGGCGAACCACTGGCCTACGTCCCGCCTGCGACCCTTCGGCCGGCTCTGCTCCCCACCTTCCGGCGCATCGCCCGCGCGCTGGAGCCCGGCGGACTCCTCGTCTTCGATCTGATCGTGCCTGCGCCGCGCGTGACCGGCGTCGTGCGGACCTGGCGAACCGGACCCGGCTGGGCCGTGCTCTCGCAGGCGATCGAGGATCGAGCGAACCGGCTGCTGACGCGCGAAATCGTGACGTTCGTCGGGGACCGCGGTCGCTGGCGCCGTCGCACCGAGCGACACGTCGTCGCGCTCTACACGCGCCGGGAGGTCGTCGCCTGGCTGAGGCGGGCCGGATTCCGGACACACACGGCGCGCGCGTACGGCCGTGCCGCGCTCCTGCCCCAGCGACTGGCGTTCGTCGCACGAAAGCGCAGCTGATCCGATCCACCGCGCCGTCGAGCAGGGCGCGCAGCAGTTCGGGCTCGACACTGGCGCACCGGGCGGGAATTACAATCCGTTCGTGAGCTCCAGTCAGCGTTCCACCTCCAGAGAGCTTCAGGTGCTCAGGACGGTCGCGGAGGCACTGAATGGCGCCGGCGACGTGGACGCGGCGCTCAGGACGACCCTGGATCAGGTGACCGTGCTGCTCGGGCTGAACGCCGGCTGGATCTGGCTGACGGACGTCGGATCGGGCCGATTCTACGCAGCCGTCGCACGGCACCTGCCGCCGTTCCTGCGCGAGCCGGTCCGGATGACCGGACGCCCGTGCTGGTGCCTGAAGGCCTTCCGCTCCGGGGCCCTGCGCGCCGGCAATATCGACGTGCTGGAGTGCAGCCGGCTCCGCGCGGCCGTCGCGCCGGGCGATCGCGCGCGGACCAGCGGGCTGCGATTCCACGCGAGCATCCCGCTCTACTTCGGCGATCGGCCGCTGGGCATCATGAACGTGGCAGCGCCGTCATGGCGGCGGCTCACCCGGCGCGAGCTGGATCTGCTCTCGACGATCGCATCGCAGGTGGGCGTCGCCATCGAACGCGCCAGGCTCGCCAACGAGAGCGTACACGTCGCTCGCCTCGAGGAGCGGACCCGCCTCGCACGGCAGATGCACGACACGCTCGCCCAGAGCCTGACGGCAATCGGGCTGCAGGTCGAGGCCGCGCTCGACGGCCTGCCGCCGCGCGCACCCGCGGTCGCGCGGCTGCGCCGGGCGCTGGACCTGTCGCGCTCGGCGCTGGACGACGCGCGCGCGTCCATCCGGGAGCTGCGCTCGGGGCAGACGCCGCTCCTCGAGGCGATCGGGGCGCAGGCACGGGCTTTCGCCGCCGACACCGGCATCCGCGTCCATCTGCGCGCGAGCGGACGGCCCGACCTGGCGCCGGAAGACGAAGAGGAGGTGCTGCTCGTCGTGGGCGAGGCGCTCGCGAACGTCAGGAAGCATGCCCGGGCGACAGAGGTCGACCTCGCGATCGCCGTAACGGGCCGCGGCCTCAACGTGACGATCGCCGACAACGGCCGCGGCTTCAACCCACGCGTGCGATCCTCCGGCTTCGGGCTGCTGGGTCAGCGCGAGCGCGCTCGCGCGCTCGGCGGTCGCCTGCGCATTCGCACGCGCCCGGGTGCCGGCACCAGCGTCGTTCTGACCGTTCCCCGGAGGGCACGCCCGTGATCCGCGTGTTCATCGTCGACGACCATCCCATCGTCCACGAGGGCGTCGCGGCCGCGCTCGCGCGGACGTCGGATATCCGGCTCGTCGGGTCTTGCGAGTCGATCGAAGTCGCCCTCCGCGATCTCCCGCGGGTGCGCCCCGATGTCGTCCTGCTCGACGTGCGGCTCCAGGACACGGAGGCGACGGCGGCGATCGGCTCGCTGCTGACCGTCCAGCCCGGAGTGCGGATCGTCGTCTTCTCGGCCCACGACCACGACGAGTACCTGTTCCGGGCGATCCGGGCGGGCGCGCGGGGTTACGTCCTGAAGGGCACGGCGAGCGCAGAGCTTGCCAGAGCGGTTCGCCGGGTGCATGCGGGCGACTCGTACGTCTCGCCCGACCTGAGCTCGCGCCTGATCGAAGGCCTGCAGTCCCAGGGCCGAGGCCGGCGCTCCCTGACCCCCCGGGAGATGATGGTCCTCAAGCTGATGGCGTCCGGCCTGTCGAACCGCGACATTGCCGCTGCGCTGTCGATCACGGAGCGCACCGTAAAGTTCCACGTGACGGCCATCCTGAACCGTCTGGGTGCCGACAACCGCACACAGGCCGTCGCGCTCGCCTCCCGCCGCGGCCTGCTCCCGCCCGACGCTTGAACCTGGACGTGGAACCTGGAATCCCAAGGGGCCTGGCCGTCCGTCCAGGGGCGCCCCTGCCCGTCCGCCGGATGCCAGGCCCGGGCCCGGTGCGGCACACTCGGGCCATGTCTTCATCACCTTCAATCGCTATCGTGACCGGTGCGAGTCGCGGGCTCGGCAGCGTCGTCGCCCGGGTCCTCGCCTCCCGCGGCTACGACCTCGTGATCGGCGCGCGCGCCGAACGCGCGCTGGCGGAAACTGCGGTGGCGCTCCGGGCAGCGGGAACCCGCGTCGTGACTGTTCCGGGTGACGTGGCTCACCCGCGGGTCCGCGCCTGGCTCGTGGAGGAAGCGCGGCGCCTGGGCGGACTGCACGTGCTCGTCAACAACGCCTCCGAGCTGGGCGGGCTGCGCCCCGTCGGGGCGCTCGATCCGGCGCGCTTCGAGCGCGTGCTGCAGGTGAACGTCATCGCGCCCGCTGCCCTCATCGCGCTCGCGCTGCCCATGTTGAGGCGCGCCGGTGGGCTCATCATCAACGTCTCGAGCGACGCGGCGCGCGGAGGCTACCCGGGCTGGGGCCCGTATGGCGCGAGCAAGGCCGCACTCGATCTGCTGACGCAGAGCCTGGCCGCGGAGATGGAAGGGCGGGGGGTCTCGGCCGTCGCCGTGGATCCCGGCGACATGCGGACGACGATGCACCAGGAGGCGTATCCGACGGAGGACATCTCGGACCGTCCGCTGCCCGAGATTACCAGCCCCTTCTGGACCTGGCTCTTCGATCAGGAACCGGACAGCGTGAACGGTCAGCGCTTCGTCGCGCAGCAGGAGGACGTGCGGTGGCTGCAGCGGGCGTAATGGCGCAGTTCGACCTGCCGGCCGAGTGCGAGGCAGCGGAACCGCCCGAAGCGCGAGGCCTCAGCCGGGATCACGTGCGCCTCCTCATCTCCGACGTGGCCCACGAGGCGATCCATCACACGCGCTTCGACGATCTCCCGCGCTGGCTTCAGCCCGGCGACCTGCTCGTCGTGAACACCAGCGGAACGCTGAGCGCCGCCCTGCCGGCTGCGAACGAGAGCGGGGAGAGGTGCGAGCTGCACCTGTCCACCGCGGTGCCGGGCGGCTTCTGGGCCGTGGAGCTCAGGGAGTGGTCACCGCTCGCATCGCGTCCGTCGCGCCGCGGCCGGCCGGGCCTGAAGCTGCACCTCCCCGACGGAGCCAGCGCGATGCTCCTCGCTCCGTGGCCGCTCGACGGCCGGCTCGAGGGCCCCTCGCGCCTGTGGCTCGCCGCCGTGGATGCCCCGAAGCCGCTGCACGAGTACCTCGCGAAGTACGGCGAACCCATCCGGTACACGTACGTGCCGGAACCCTGGCCCCTCTCGATGTATCAGACGATCTTCGCCGAGGAGCCTGGGAGCGCCGAGATGCCCTCCGCCGGGCGACCGTTCTCCGCCGGGCTCGTCACACGGCTGGTGGCGCGAGGCGTTCAAATCGCGCCGCTGCTCCTGCACACGGGCGTGTCGAGCCTCGAGACTGACGAGCCTCCCTACGACGAGTTCTTCCGCGTGCCGCACGACACCGCCAGGCGCGTCAACGCCGCGCGGCACGACGGTCACCGGATCGTGGCCGTCGGCACGACCGTCGTGCGCGCTCTTGCGACGGTCACCGATCCGGGCGGAACCGTGCATCCTGGTGAGGGCTGGACGAGCCTCCTCGTCGGGCCCGACACTCCCCGGCTCCCGGTCGATTCGTTGATAACAGGGCTGCACGAGCCCCGGGCGACGCATCACAGCCTGCTGGAGCGTCTGTTTCACGAAGCTGCGCGGCGGTCCCCCTCTGCGCGCGGCAACGCCGGCGCACAACTCGCGCGCGCATATGCCGTCGCGCGCGACCACGGTTACCTCTGGCACGAGTTCGGCGACGCACACCTCGTCCTGTCGTGAACCTGGAACCCTGAACCCGGAACCTGAAACCTGGTTCAGCCGCTTTCCTATCGCGCCAGACGCTTGATCAACTGAATCTGGCCAGCATGGTAGAGATCGTGCGCGGCGATTCCCGCAATCAGCTCGAATGCCGTCGTCGGGCTGCCGGGCAGAGGACGGCGGAGCGCGGCTGCCGGCACGCGGCTTACCGCGTTGCGCAGCTCGCGATGCATCCGCTCGAGGAGCGCTATGTCCTCCTTCCACGCGCGCTCGTCGGCGCGTTCCGGCCTGGGGAACCAGTTCGATCCTTCCAGGTCGAACGAGCCGCGCTGCTGGCGCGTCAGCCGCCGCCAGACGGCGTACTTCCAGTAGGCGGCGTGGACGACGATCTCCCAGATGTTGTGGCGGCCGGGTCCCGGGCGCCAGGCGGCCTGGCCGGACGTCAGCCCGCGTATCGAACCGCGCAGGTTCGTGCCGTGCCAGGACCGGCGATTGTAGGCACGATCGATCACATCGAGCAGCTGGGCGATTTCCCCCTGTGGCATGGAAACCCCTCGCATCAGCGCAGCACGCGCGCGTAGTGGGCCTCGTACATCGGCACGATGCGCTCGGCGCAGAACTCCTCGCGAACCCGGCGGAGCGCGGCGCCCGTCACCCGGGCCCGGAGCGCCGGATCGGTCATCAGGCGCACTGCGCTGGCCGCCATGCCGTCCAGATCGGCCGGCGCGTGCAGGAACCCCGACACGCCGTGCTCGATCACCTCGGGCAGGCCGCCCACGCGCGACGCCACCACCGGTACTTCACACGCCATCGATTCCAGCGCGGCCAGCCCGAAGCTCTCCTGCGCGGACGGCAGCAGGAACACGTCGGATGCCGAGATGAGGGGGAGGACGGCTTCCTGGGCTCCGAGCACCTCCACGAGCTGCGAGATCCCCAGCTCGCGCCCGAGCCGATAGGCCGTGCCCAGCTCGGGGCCGTCCCCCACCAGCAGCAGCCTGGCCGACACCTCCCGGCAGATGCGCGCGAACACCTCCATGACCGCATCGATCCGCTTCACCGGCCTGAAGTTCGAGACGTGTATCACGAGCTTCGTCTCCGGCTCGGGCGCGAATCGCTCCCGCAGGCCCGGCACGGCAATCCGTCGATAGACTGCGAAATCGAGGAAGTTGGGAATGACCGCGATCTCGCGGGTGACGCAGAGCTCGGTGTGGGTCGCCGAGGCGAGGCTGTGCGACACCGCCGTCACTCCGTTGGATCGCTCGATCGAATACGCGACGATCTCGGAGAACGACGGATCGCTCCCGACGAGCGTGATGTCGGTGCCGTGCAGTGTCGTCACGACCTGCGCGACGGGGCCGCGGCCGCCGGACTCGAGCACCTGCTGGGCCAGCAGCGCGGCCGTCGCATGCGGGACGGCGTAGTGCGCGTGGATGACGTCCAGACGGAACTCGCGCGCGACCTGGACGACGCGGTTCGCCAGCGAGAGCACGTACTGCGGCTCGCGGAAGAGCGGGTAGCTCGGCGTGTGCACCTGGTGGAAGGCGAGGCCCGGATGGAACTCGTTCAGCCGGAACGGCACGTCCGTGCTCACCAGGTGCACCTGGTGGCCCCGGTCCGCGAGCGCCTTCCCGAGCTCGGTCGCGACGATGCCGCTGCCGCCGATGGAGGCATAACAGATGATGCCGACGTTCATGCTCTACCGGGGATCGTCCCCCCGGCCCCCCTGACACGCTCTCGCGCGGGGTCCAGGCACGATGCTGAAAAGCGCATCCAGCCGAGTCTCGGTGAACGCCCTGCCCAGGCGCTTCCGTCGCTCATCGGTCGCCGTGGTCATTTTTGAAGAGACTCTGCCGGACCAGCATCTCGCGGACGACTACGCCCTCGGCGAAGGCGACGCCCGCGCGCGCTCCGAACCAGGCGTCCCGGCTCTCGACGAGCTGCAGGAACCGCGGCGACGTCAGACGCGTGGCGACTGCGCCGGCTCCTGTCGGCGCGAACTGGGTTGCGTGGCAGGCGAGGGCCCGCCGCTTCAGGTCGTACTGCGCGGACACGTCGACGACGAAGGTGGGATCCGCGGCATCGTTGATGAAGTAGTAACAGATCCAGTCGGGCCTCCAGGCATCAGCCTCGAGCGGGTACCGCCGCAGGCCGGCATTGAACACCGCCTCGGTCAGGAGCTGGCTCGCCGCGACGTGGTCAGGATGCCGATCGTGCCCGTACGGCAGCGCCACGGCGCGGGGACGTGCCGATCGGACGAGCGCGGCGGCCGACCGCACGTGCTCCGGTGTGCTCCCGAGCGCCCGATCGGGCCAGCGCAGGTTGATCCGCCATGCCGCGCCGAGCACGGCACGCGCGGCCTCCGCCTCCTCGAGGCGCTCGGCTT
This sequence comes from Vicinamibacterales bacterium, assembly GCA_035620975.1. GTDB lineage: Bacteria > Acidobacteriota > Vicinamibacteria > Vicinamibacterales > 2-12-FULL-66-21 > DASPFV01. The sequence continues at coordinate 4,246 of DASPFV010000211.1, read as the reverse complement.
CCGTGCCGTTGCTTCCCATCTCGCCGGCCGTCAGGTCGCACAAGCCCACGCGCTGCCCTTCGGCAGACGCGCGCGCGACCGCGCCGCCCAGCCCGATCTCGATATCGTCGGGATGCGGACCGAACACGAGCAGATCGACCGGATTCGGCGTCATGCAGGAACGGGTCGGCGTGTCGGTCAGAACCCCAGCCCGCGCAGGTAGTCGTAGCTGATCTTCAGGCTCTCGAACGGCGCCTTCGGTACGTCGTGCTCGACGAAGTAATGCTGGATGCCCGCCTGCGGCGCTTTCGCGAAGATTTGCGGCCAGTCGATCACGTCGCCGCGCCCGACGTCGGTGATGTCAGGCAGCACGCGGTCGATCGGCGCGGCCGCCCCCCCGGCCGGCCGCTTCGCGAGGCCCTTCACGTGCACGAGCGGGAAGCGTCCCGGGTGGCGGGAGAAGTACGCGAGCGGATCACCGCCCGCGACCGCGATCCAGCAGAGGTCCAGCTCGATCTTCACGAGCCCGGGATCGCACTCCTGCAGGAGGACGTCGAACGGCAGGACACCGTCGACGGGATCGAACTCGAAGTGGTGATTGTGATACGCGAACTGGATGCCCGCCTTGCGGCTCGCCTCTCCGGCGCGATTGAACGACTCCGCGATTCGCTTCCAGCTGTCCGGCGCGCGCCGGATGGACTCGTCTATCCAGGGGTTGACCAGGTAGCGATGCCCGATCTTACCGGCCGCCTCGATTACCTGCGGCCATTTCTCGCCGAGGCTCGGGTAATCGACGTGCGCCGCCGGCGCGGTGAGACCATGTCGCTCCAGCGACGCCTGGACCTGCACCGGCGTCCGGCCGGCGTAGCCGGCGAACTCCACTTCCTTGAAGCCGATGGCTGCCACTTTCGCGAGCGTCCCGTCGAAGTCGGCCGCGAGGGCCTCGCGGACGGTGTAGAGCTGGACGCCGACGCGCTCGATCGCAGCCGCCACGCTCCAGGCGGGCACTACCGCCGCACCGACGGCCCCCAGAAACCCGCGCCGGTTCATCGTCCAGGCTGTGTGTCTCTCCATGGCGCACATCTTACCCTCGCGCGGCCCGCGCGCCTCATCGTCGGGACTCCCTGGGCCCTGGGCCGCACCTGCCTGGGCGTCCTCTGGAGTTGTGAAACCTTCGTGACGGGAGCTGTTCAATGCGGCATCTCCCAATACTCGAGAGGTCCGCGTCCGAGAGCTTTTCCGTGTTTTTCCGTGTTCTTCCGTGGCGTGTTCTTCCGTGGCGTGTTCTTCCGTGTTCTTCCGTGGCGCTAAACGGGCGGCGGCCCGCGGACGTCTAACACCAGCATGACGCTGGTTCGCGGGCTGATCGTGGCGCTGCTGCTGCCAGGGCCCTGGCTCGCGGCTTCGTCGGCACAACAGCCGGTTCCGGGCCCACGCGACCCGGTGGCCGGCACGGCCATCCCCGCCGGCACGGCCACACTCGCCGGCACGGTCCTCGTCGAGGGCACGGGCCAGCCGGCCCGGCGTGCCCGCGTCAGCCTGTCATCGACGGAACTGCGCGGCAGTCGCACGATGCTGACCGACGATCACGGGCGCTTCGTCTTCGCCGGGCTGGCGGCCGGCCGCTACTCCCTCACGGTCTCGAAGCCGGGCCATGTCGGCATCGCCTACGGGCAGAACCGGCCCGGCGCGGGCCGGCCTGGCACGCCAATCCAGCTGTCGGATGGTCAGACCTTCGAGGCGCGGCTGCAGATGCCGCGCGGCGGCGTCATCACGGGCACGCTCCTCGACGAACAGGGCGAGGCGGTCCCCGGCACTCCAGTTCGCGTGCTGAGGCACGCGTTGCGGAACGGGACGCGCGCCCTGGAGCAGGCCGGCACCGGCTCGACGGACGATCGCGGGATCTACCGCGTCTACGGCCTGCAGCCGGGCGAATATCTGGTCGTCGCCCTGCCGCGGAGGCCCGGAGGGCCGGATCCGGATCGGCTTCGCACCGAGGTGGCGGCTCTGCGGGAGCGGGCCGCGGCTCTGGCGCCCGAGAACGCGCCGCTCGCCCGCCAGCTGCTCGAGCGCGCGACCGCTCAGCAGTCGCAGCTCCCCGAAGCCGACGATCAGGCGACCGGCTACGCACCCGTGTACTATCCCGGCACGACCGTGCCGTCGACCGCAGCCTCAATCGTGGTAGGCGCTGGCGAAGAACGCAGCGGCGTGGACTTCCAGCTCCAGCTGGTGCCGATTGCACGCATCGACGGCATCGTCGTCAGCGCCACGAGCCAGCCGTTGCAGAGCGCACAGGTGGTGCTCGTCGCCGCGGGACAGGCCGTCCCTGGCCTGGGCACCCAGTCGACGAGGGCTGACCGCGATGGTCGGTTCAGCCTCACCGGGGTGGCACCCGGGCAGTACACGCTCCTCGCGCGGAGCGGAGGCGGCCCGATGCGAGGCGACGTCGAGGCCTTCCAGGGTCCGGGGGGCCGCGGCGGGGTGCCGGCGGGACGCGGACAGAGGCCTTTCGCGGGTCGCGGCTCCGGCGGCGGAGCTTCCAACCCGGCCCGGCTCTGGGCGATGACCACTCTCGTGGTGGACGGCCACGACGTCGCGAACGTCGTCCTCCCGCTGCAGCCGGGAATGTCGATCGCCGGCCGGATCACGTTCGAAGGTGCGGCGCAGGCGCCCGACGATGCGAGCCGCCTCCGCGTCACGCTCGTGCCGGCCGAACCCGGAGTGATGCCTCGCGCGCTGGCAACGCCGGCGCAGGGCACCGTGGACGCCAGCGGCCGTTTCTCGGTTGCGGATGTGGTGCCGGGGCGCTATCGCCTCTCGGCGTCCGGGGCAGGCCCCGGCTGGTTTCTGGAGTCGGCTGTCATCGATGGGCAGGACACGCTCGACTTTCCCGTCGAGGTGAAGCCGAACCAGAACGTGACGAACGCACTCATCACGTTCAGCGACAGGCAGGCCGAGCTGAGCGGGCTCGTCACGGACAGCCGCGGCCGGCCCGCGTCGGAATACACGCTCCTCGCGTTCTCCGCCGATCCGCGGTACTGGACACCGCAGTCGCGGCGCATTCAATCGACCCGACCTGCCACGGACGGCCGCTTCATCTTCCGCTCCCTGCCCCCGGGTGAGTACCGGTTGACGGCGATCGTCGACCCCGAGCCGGGATCCTGGTTCGATCCCGCCTTCCTGCAGCAGCTCGAGAGTTCGACCCTCCGCGTCTCGCTCGCCGAGGGGGAGAAGAAGGTCCAGGACCTGCGGCTTTCGCTACAATAGAGAAGACCCCAGCGATGCCTGCTCGCACGGCTGTCGGCCCTGCTCTGCATTAAGACACGAGCACCCAGCGGCCCGTTTGCCGGATCCCTTCCGGCCTGTCACACAGATGCACTGTCTCCGCAGCTTGCGTTCGCTGCCCATGCTCGTCGTCTTTTCGTCGGCGTTGTCCACGGCCGCGCATCCCGGCCAGGGCGTGGCGCCTGCTGCGACGGTCGACGTTGCGGTCCTGATCAACAAGGTCCGTGCGGCGGCGCGGTTCGACTACGAGCTGCTCGAGCAGTTCAGTTATATCGAGGAGCGGCGCGACCTGAAGTTCTCGAAGCTGGGCAAAGTCACCGTCGGGCCGCTCCGGAGGTTCGAGGTCCATCCGTCCAGCCAGCCAGGCCGCACGTGGAAGCGCCTTATCGCGATCGACGGGCGCCCGCTCGATCCGTCGGAGCTTGCGGAGCGGGATGCCGAGCACGCGCGTCATGTGCGGGAGCGGGAGGAGCGCCTTGCGCGGGAGTCGCCGTCGCAGCGCGCCCGCCGGCTCGAGGAGGAAGACAACGCACGGCGGGAGCGCGAGGCGATTGTGGACGATGCCTTCGCGGTATTTGTGCCGACGATCATCGGCCGGGAGGTCGTAGAAGGCGTGCCGACGCTGGTGATCGATTTGACGCCGCGGCAGACCGCGCGCGTGGGCACGCGCGAGGGGCGATGGATGAAGGCCTTCCGCGGTCGCATCTGGATCGCGGAAGCCGACTACGAGATCGCGGCGCTGGAACTGGAGGCGGTCAGGGACGTGACGATTGGCTGGGGGTTCGTCGGGCGCGTCCACGAGGGGAGCGAGTTCGAGTTCCGTCGCCGACGCTTCGAGGGCGTCTGGCTGCCCGCGGAGGTGCGCTTCAAGGGAAGCGGCCGCACCCTGCTCTTCCGACGCTTCGATGTGGAGGCCGTGACGAGCTACTCAGGCTATCGCCGCAGGACCCGGGGTCAGGTCTTGCAATAACGTACGGTTTGG
>DASPFV010000210.1:0-5624 GCA_035620975.1 Vicinamibacterales bacterium | reverse complement strand
GCCGTACGTCATTGCAAGACCTGACCCCGGCTGCCCCGGGCCGGCCCCGGCTGCCGGAAAACCGTCGCCTGACCTGCATGGGCGCCGCAAGTACCATCAACACAATCATTTAGCATCGCGTCCACCTGGCACGGTCGTGGCTTTCTTGTCGGGCGTCTCACCATGCCGACGCCCGCACCCGTCGCCGCACCAGCGGCACGCGACAATCGTTTCAGGATCCTCGACGCCACGATGAAGCGGCACCGCTACGAGCCCGACTCCCTGCTCGAGGTGCTGCACACGGCCCAGGAGCTCTTCGGCTTCCTCAACACCGACGTGCTCTGGCACGTCACTCGCGCGCTTCGCGTGCCGCCCAGCCGCGTGTTCGGCGTTGCGACCTTCTACAACTTCTTCTCGCTCGCCCCGCGCGGCGCGCACACCTGCGTGGTCTGCATGGGCACGGCGTGCTACGTGAAGGGCAGCGCGGCAGTCCTCGCGGCCATCGAAGCGGCCCATGGCATCCGCAGCGGCGAGACCACGCCGGACGGCGCGCTGTCGCTCGTGACCGCGCGCTGCCTGGGGGCCTGCGGCATTGCCCCGGCCATGGTCTTCGACGACCGGATCGTCGGTGGGATCACGGTGGACGGGGCCCTGCACCAGCTGAACGCCTGGACCAGCCATGAGCGTTGAAGACATCGCGGCCATCCGGGACCGGGAAGCGGCGGCATGGGAAGCGCACGACTGCCGCGTAGCGGTCTGCGCCGCCGCAGGCTGCCTGTCGTCCGGCGGCGCCGCCGTCCGCACTGTGCTCCAGCAGGCGCTGGGCGGTACGTCAGGCAGCCAGCGCGTTCGCGTGATCGGCACCGGCTGCCTCGGCCTCTGTCATGCCGGGCCGCTGGTCCGCGTGGATCGCACCGGCCGTGAACCGGAGCTCTACACCCACGTGTCCGCGGACGTGGCTGGCCGGATTGCCGACTCGCTCGCAGAGGGCGCCGCGCTCGACGAGAACCGCTGCTCGACTCGGCAGCCGTTCTTCACCCGCCAGCGCCGGATCGTGCTCGCGAATGCGGGGCGCATCGATGCCGAGCGGGTCGAGGATTACATTGCCGCCGGCGGCTATACCGCGCTGCGCCACGCCGTCACCGAGATGTCGCCGCAACAGGTGGTGCAGGAGATCGCGGCGAGCGGTCTCCGCGGCCGCGGCGGCGGCGGATACCCCACGGGCCTGAAGTGGAGCACGGTGGCCAAGGCGCGCAGCGTGCGCAAGTTCGTCATCTGCAACGCAGACGAGGGCGACCCCGGCGCGTTCATGGACCGCAGCGTCCTCGAGGGCGATCCCCACCGCGTGCTCGAGGGGATGGCCATCGCCGCGTTTGCCGTTGGCGCCGAGCAGGGCTACGTCTACGTGCGCGGCGAATATCCACTGGCCATCAGCCGGCTGAAGACGGCGATCCGCCAGGCGGAACGGCTGCAGCTCCTGGGCAACCGGATTTTCGAGTCGGCGTTCAACTTCCGAATCGACCTGCGCATCGGCGCGGGAGCGTTCGTCTGCGGCGAGGAGACGGCGCTCATCGCGTCGATTGAAGGCAAGCGCGGGACGCCGCGGCCCCGACCGCCCTATCCGGCCGAGTCCGGGCTCTGGGGAGCACCGACGCTCATCAACAATGTCGAGACGTTCGCCAGCGTGCCGGCCGTCGTGCTCAACGGCGGCGCGTGGTACGCCGACATCGGCACCGAGAAGAGCAAGGGAACCAAGGTCTTCGCGCTCGCCGGCACGATCGTCAACACCGGCCTGATCGAAGTGCCGATGGGTACGACGCTGCGCGAGATCATCTTCGATATCGGCGGCGGGATTCCCGGGGGGCGCGCGTTCAAGGCCGCGCAGACCGGCGGCCCTTCCGGCGGCTGCATTCCGGCCAGTCACCTGGATCTGCCGGTCGATTACGAGTCGCTCGCCGGCGCCGGCTCGATCATGGGCTCCGGCGGGCTGATCGTCATGGACGACACCTCGTGCATGGTGGACGTCGCCAGGTACTTCATGGAGTTCTGCCGCGACGAGTCCTGCGGGAAGTGCGTGCCATGCCGGGCCGGGACGGTGCAGATGCACGGGCTCCTCACGAAGATCACGCAGGGGCGTGCCATCCACCGGGACCTGGTGCTGCTCGAGCAGCTCTGCGACGTGGTCACGCGAACCAGCCTGTGCGGGCTGGGCCAGACCGCCGCCAACCCGGTGCTCAGCACCCTGCGGCACTTCCGGGACGAGTACATGGCGCACATCGACGAAAAGCGCTGTCCCGCCGGCGTCTGCCGGATGGGAGATTAGCCGTGCCCGTCAGGACGTTCACCATCAACGGCAAGCTCGTCTCCGCGTCCGAGGACGAGACGATCCTCGACGTCGCCCGGGAGCACGGGATCGCGATCCCCACGCTCTGCCACGTGCCGGGGCTGTCGGATACCGGCGCCTGCCGGCTGTGCCTCGTCGAGGTCACGGGCGCGTCCAGGCTGCAGCCCGCGTGCATGACCCCGGTCGTCGAGGGCATGGAGGTCACGACCGACTCCGAGAAGCTGAAGGGCTACCGCCGCCTGATCGTGGAGCTCCTCCTGGCCGAGCGCAATCACGTCTGTTCGGTGTGCGTGGCGAACACGCACTGCGAGCTGCAGGACCTGGCCGTGTCGATGGAACTGCACCACGTGCGGTTCGAGCATCAGTCTCCGCTGCTCCGGATGGACGCGTCCCATCCACGCTTCGCGGTGGACCACAACCGGTGCGTGCTCTGCACGCGGTGCGTGCGGGCGTGCGACGAGATCGAAGGCGCCCACACGTGGGACGTGATGGGGCGCGGGCATGAGTCGCTCGTGATCACCGATCTGAATCAGCCCTGGGGAGAGGCAGAGTCCTGCACCAGCTGTGGCAAGTGCGTGCGCATCTGCCCGACGGGCGCGCTGTTCGAGAAGGGCCGGGCGGTGACCGAGGGCCTGCGCGACTGGGAGTTCGTGAACTACCTGAAGACCGCACGCGAGCGGAAGCTCTGGATACGGAGGGAGGAGTGACCTCGCTTCCCCGCGTCGCGACCGCGTGGCTGGGCGGCTGCTCCGGCTGCCACATGTCGTTCCTCGACATGGACGAGCGCCTGCTGGACGTGGCCAGCCGGATGGAGCTCGTGTACAGCCCGTTCATGGACGTGAAGGAGTTCCCCGAGGGCGTGGACATCACGCTCGTCGAGGGGGCCGTGGCGAACGAGGACCACGTGCAGCAGATCCGGCGCATCCGCGAGCGGACGCGCATCCTCGTCGCGTTCGGCGACTGCGCCGTGACGGGCAACGTGACCGCGCTGCGCAACCCGCTGGGCGGGGACGAACCCGTCCTCCGGCGGGTGTACCTCGACGGGGCGCTGACGGCCCCAACGCTGCCGCTGGCCCCGGGGATCCTCCCGGTACTGCTCGATCGCGTGGAGACCATTCGCGCGTTCGTCCATGTGGACTACTACATGCCAGGGTGCCCGCCGTCGGCCGACGTCATCCATCACGCGCTCATGGAGCTGATTGCGGGCCGTCCGCTCCACCTGGGCGGCCGCGCAAGGCTCGGGTAAGGCCATGCCGCAGACCATCGTCGTGGATCCGGTCACTCGCATCGAGGGCCACGCCAAGATCACCATTCATCTCGACGATCAAGGCGAGGTGCGCGACGCCCGCTTCCACGTCACCGAGTTTCGTGGCTTCGAGAAGTTCTGCGAAGGTCGGCATTTCCAGGAGATGCCGACCATCACGTCACGGGTGTGCGGCATCTGCCCGGTGAGCCACATGCTGGCCTCCGCGCACGCGGGCGATGACGTGCTGGCGGTCGAAATCCCGCCGACCGCGGTCCGCCTCCGGCGGCTGATCAACCTCGCCCAGCTCGTGCAGTCGCACGCGCTCAGCTTCTTCCACCTCACCTCGCCGGACCTGCTGCTGGGCTACGACGCGGCGCCGGCCGAGCGGAGCATCCTCGGCGTGGCCGCACGGCATCCGGAGCTCGCGCGCGGCGGGATCCGCCTGCGCCAGTTCGGCCAGACCATCATCGAGCTGCTGGCGGGCAAGCGGATTCACCCGAGCTGGGCGGTCGCCGGAGGCGTCATGACGCCGCTGGCGGCGGCGGCCCGTGAGCGCATCCTCCGGGAGCTGCCCGAGGCGCAGGCGATCGCCTCGCAGGCACTCGCGTGGTTCAAGCGCGAGCTCGAATCGCACGAGCCCGAGGCGCGCGCGTTCGGGAACTTCCCCACCCTGTTCCTGGGCATGGTCACCCCCGACGGCGAGCTCGAACACTACGGCGGGCTCCTGCGGATCGTCGACGCGTCCGGCAACATCGTCGTCGATCGGCTCGATGGCGCGCGCTGCCGGGCGCTGATTGCCGAGGCCGTCGAGCCCTGGAGCTATCTCAAATTCCCGTACTACGCCCCGCAGGGATACCCCGGCGGCATCTACCGGGTAGGACCGCTCGCGCGCCTGAACGTCGCCTCCAGATGCGGCACGCCGCTGGCCGATGCGGAGCTCGCCGAGTTCCGCCAGCTCGGGCGCGGCGCGGTGCTCAGCTCCTTCCACTACCACTACGCGCGCCTGATCGAAGTGCTCTACGGGCTCGAGCGCATCAGCCTCCTGCTGGACGACCAACGCATCCTCGATGACGACGTGCTCGCGCGCGCGGCGCGGAACCGCGAGGAAGGGCTGGGCGTGTCGGAAGCGCCCCGCGGAACCCTGTTCCACCACTACAAGGTGGACCGCAACGGGCTGCTGACCTGGGTGGATCTGCTCATTGCGACCGGACAGAACAACCTGGCCATGAACCGCGCGATTCTCCAGATCGCGCGCCAGTTCGTGGCCGGACACCGGCTGACGGAAGGCGCGATCAACCGCGTGGAAGCCGGAATCCGGGCGTTCGATCCGTGTCTGAGCTGCTCCACCCACGCGGTCGGCGCGATGCCGCTGCGACTCCAGCTCGTGGATGCCGGCGGAAACCTTCTGCACGAGATCGTCAGGGACCGATGACCCTCGTCATCTGCTGCGGCAACCCGCTCCGGGGTGACGATGGCGTAGGGTGGGCGATAGCGAGGCGGCTTGCCGACGCCACCCTGCCCGTGACCGTCGTGACCAGCCACGCGCTCGTCCCGGAGCTGGCGCCCATGGTCGCAGCGGCGGCCTCGGTGATCTTCGTCGACGCGCGTGCCGGCGACGACCCGGGCCAGGTGCGCGTTGCGCGCGTGCACCCCGCGGCGGAGGCGAGCTCGCTGGCCCACGCGGAGACGCCGGGAACCGTCCTCGCGCTCGCGCGATCACTCTATGGCGAGCCCCCGGATGCCTCCCTCGTTACCGTCGATGCGGGCGACCTCGGCTTCGCGCGCGGGCTGTCCCCCGCCGTCGCCGCCGCCGTATCGCGTGCCGTCGCCATGATCACCCGGCTCGTCGACGAACGCCTCGACGAGTCAGCGCTGAGCCAGACCCCGGAGCCCGGAGCCTCGAGCCCTGAGCCCTGAGCCTTGAGCCCTGAGCCTTGAGCCCTGAGCCTTGAGCCCTGAGCCCATTTGACTTCCCCGCCTCGCGGTGAGAGTCTCCGCGCGTGATCGGGCGCGCTCGCCGCACCGGCCTGCTGCCGGCCTGCCTCGCCGCGGGGT
>DASPFV010000209.1:0-2615 GCA_035620975.1 Vicinamibacterales bacterium | reverse complement strand
GCTTCACCAGGTCGGCGATGCGCACCGGGCGCTTCTCTTCGACGCTCTTGCGGGCCGCGATGCCCGTCAGGCACGACATCGCGCCGGCGCGCGAGTCCGGCAGCTTGAGGTGGTCGGGCGCGCTCGCCTTGCGGAAGATGAGATCGCGGAGGCGATCGTCGCCGCCGCCGTGTCCGCCCTGCGCGACCTGGATGGGCACGCGCCGGCGCTCGCCGAAGCTCTTCGTCACGTGGATCTGGGTCTCGTCCTCGGCCGGCACGTTCCAGGGCTGCCGCTCGAAGTCGCGCACGTCCAGGCGCCCCAGCTCGCCGTTGAACGCCAGGCTGTAGCCCTCGTACGGCATCGCGGCGTTGAGCGAGTAGCTCATCATCGCCCCGTTCGAATACTTCACCACCGCCGACATCGTGTCGTAGATGTCGCAGTCCTCGCGGAAGACACAGCCGTCGCGGTAATAGTTGTCGGCCGCCTCGGCATCCACGTAAAGGCGCATCCGGTTCCGGCTGGTCGTGATGTCGTAGTAGAAGCGGCACTCCTTCTGGTGCGGGCACGCGCGGCAGTTCGACGAACGGATCGTCCCGTTCCTGCCGTAGACGTTCAGCCGGCCGTCGGCCATCACCTCCACTGGATCCGCGTCGAGCCACCAGTTGATCAGATCGAAGTGATGGCTGGCCTTGTGGACCCAGAGGCTCCCCCCCTTGTTCTTGAGCCGGTGCCAGCGCCGGAAATAGTCGGCGCCGTGGTGAACGTCCAGGTACCAGTGGAAGTCGACCGACGTGATGCGGCCGATCTCCCCCGACATCAGGATCTCCTTGATCGTCGTGTGCTTCGGCGCGAACCGGTAGTTGAAGGTGACGACAAGCTTCCGGTTGTTCCGCCGTTCGGCGTCGAGGACGGCCTGACACTGCGACTCGTCGATGATCATCGGCTTCTCGGTCATCACGTCCAGGCCGCGGTCGAGCCCCTTGACGATGTAGTCGCCGTGGAAGGCATCGACGGTGGTGACCATCAGCAGGTCCGGCTTGGCCGTGTCGCACATCCGGTCGAAGTCTGTGAAGGTCGGGCACGAGACGCCGATCATGTCCCTGGCGATTTCGACCCGCTTCGGGTTGATGTCGCAGAGGCCGACGAACTCGAGCACGTCGGCATAGCGGTCCTTCAGCGCGCGTCCCCACATGCCCGTCGCCCGGTCGCCGGTGCCGACAATGGCGTAGCGCCGCTTCTGCGCCTGCGCGAACATCGGCTCGGCTCCCGCGACCGAGGTCGCGGCGACGGCCGCGCCGGCCGTCTTCACGAATTCCCGTCGCGACATCTGTTTCAGTGCTGCCACGGCGTCTCCTTTATTCCTGCTCGCGGGGCCCCACCCCCGCTCGCACTCGCTCGGGGGCGCGGCTTCGCCGCGCTGCCCTCCGGCCCCTCGCTCGGGTCGCAGGCGCGGGGGCTGACGCATGGGACAGGGGAAAGGGGAAAGGCTCAGGACGTGCGCTTTCCCAGTTCCCCGTTCCCGATTCCGGGCGTTCAGCCAGGGAGGTCAGTCCAATCCAACTCCCCGGGCCACCGGGAGACTATACGCCCGACGCCCGCTCCCGGGGAAGGATGAGCGTCGTGACCCGGGCCGACCGTGGCCCTGGCGCGGGAAAAGGCCTTCCAATTCTCCCGTCCGCCCGCCGCCAGCGCGTAACGGGGGGCCGTTCCCTCGGGGTGGCCACCCGTGATAACGTCCGGCCGTCCAGCGGAACTGGCTAGTCGAGTTCCGGAACGCGCCACGCGACTGGACTGACCACATTGCAGGATTGATCGTCAGGGCCCCCCGGGCGCACGCTTGCGGGGCCGAACCGCGGCACCTACGATACTGGAGCTGGAGGAGGAGGATTATGCGAGGGATGTTCCGCCACACGTGGACGAGCGGGATGGCGCTCGTCGTCCTGGCGTTCGCAGCGTCCGCGCACGCGCAGGATTTCCGGGGCACGATCACCGGGCGCATCTCCGACGCGCAGGGCGGCCGGCTGCCCGGCGCCACCGTCACCGCGACCAACGTGGCCACCAATGTCGGCTCCACCACGACGACCGGCATGGAAGGTCAGTACACGATCTCCTACCTGACGCCGGGCGTCTACGCCGTCAGCGTCGAGCTCTCCGGGTTCAAGAAGCTCGTGCGCGAGAACATCGAGGTCCGCGTGGGCGACCGCGTCACGGTCGATCTGAGCCTCGAGGTCGGTCAGATGGAGGAGACGGTCTCGGTGACGGCCGAGTCGCCGCTCCTGGAGCTGGCGTCGGGCTCGGCGGGCCAGGTGATCGACGAGAAGCGGATCTCGCTGATGCCGCTGTCGGACGGGAACCCGTTCGTGCTCTCGCGGCTGGTGCCCGGCGTGGCGTACACGGGGGACCTGAAGTTCTCGCGGCCGTTCGACAACGCCGGCACGTCCTCGATCAACGCGGACGGATCCACTGGCGGAAACGAGTTCACGCTGGACGGCTCGCCGAACATGACGAGCGGCCGCCGCGTGGCCTTCGTGCCGCCCGCGGGCGCCGTCCAGGAATTCAAGGTCGAGACGGCGAGCTTCGACGCCGCCGACGGCCACACCGCGGGCGCCATGGTGAACGTGACGCTGAAGAGC
>DASPFV010000208.1:0-5601 GCA_035620975.1 Vicinamibacterales bacterium | reverse complement strand
TCCCGATACGGGTCGTTGCGCCGGGCGTTGTAGCAGCAGATGAGCGACCAGCGCGGGTGGTCCGAGCGGTTCTGGTCCGAGCGGTGCAGCAGGTTGGCGTGGAAGAAGAGCGTATCCCCGGGCTCCATCTCGACGTGCACGAGGGGCAGCCGCCGGGCGATCTCCGCCACGCGCTCGGGGTCGGCGCCGGCCTGGTCGCCGGTCAGCACGTGGTTCACGCGGCCGCAGAGGTGCGAGCCCCGGAGCACCTGCAGGCAGCCATTCTCCCGCGTGGCGGGGTCCACCGCGATGAACACGCTCACCAGATCCGGGTACAAGACGCCGTTCTCGTACCAGTAGCCGTAGTCCTGGTGCCAGGCCCAGGCGCCGCCGACCCGGGCCTCCTTCATGATCATCTTCGAGTGGTAGTGGTAGACCTCGCCGCCAAGGATCCGCTCGCAGGTCTCCACGACCGATCGACACCGCGCGAACATGCCGTAGATCCCCTCGCCCGGATGGTTCCAGAGCGACAGCCGCACGACGCCGCCTTCGCCGTCGGCCCGGCCGTACGCGTGGTCGTCGAGCGCCTTGTCCTCCTTCGCCGCGCGGCGAAGCAGCGCGATCTCGCGGGCATCGAAGAACCCGCGGGCCAGGACGAATCCGTCCTCCTGGTAAGGGGCCAGTTCTTCAGCCGTCAGCGGTCCGCGGGCCATGGTCGTCGGCGGTCAGCGGCCCAACCCCGGGTCGCCGGTCGCAGGCAGGTCGGGCAACACGTAGGGTGCACGGTACTCGCGCGTCAGCAGGCGGTTCGCCTCGGCGTCGCCCGGGAAGGTCAGCGTCGCCGGGTCGAACTCCAGGCTGCGCCCGAGCCGGTACGAGATGTTCGCGAGATGGACGAGCGCGCACGAGTAGAACGCCTCGTCCATCCTGGCGTTGAACGCCGCCGGATCCCCGTCGCGGATGCCCTTCACGAAGGCCGCATAGTGATTCGCCTCGCCGCTGCCGGTCGGGCCCGGCTCACGCGTCTCGCCCATGTACGTGCGCCATTCGCCGACGTCCTTCACCATGTAGCCCTTCGATCCGAAGAAGAGGTTGCCGATCGCGTTGCCGGGCGCCGTGGCCATGTATCCGGCGGCGCCGATGCCGGGTGCCTGCGGAGCGGCGTCCGCGGGCCGTGGCATGAAGAACGGATCCTCGGCGTTGGTGATCCAGCCGCGCACCTCGAACTGCAGGATCTTCTTCTTCTCCGCCGCCCCCTTCGGATTCGGGAACTCGAACACCGCCATGAGCGCGTTCGGCGTCTGCTGGTCGTCGTCGAACAGGAAGTGGCCGCCCGAGGCATGGACCCTGGTGGGCAGCTTCACGCCGAGCCCCCAGCGCGCGACGTCGAGCTCGTGGATGCCCTGATTGCCGATGTCGCCATTGCCGTAGTCCCAGTTCCAGTGCCAGTTGTAGTGGAACCGGTTGCGGTTGAACGGCCGCTGGGGAGCCGGACCCAGCCAGAGATCGTAATGCACGCCGTTCGGCACCGGCTCGTCTGCCACTCGTCCGATCGTCTTGCGCCACTTGTAGCAGAGGCCCTTCGCCAGGTAGACCTCGCCGAGCCCGCCCTCCTCGAGGAACGTCGCCATCGTCTGCGCGCACGGATTGCTCCGCTGCTCGGCGCCATCCTGGACGATGACCTTCGCCGCCTTTGCCGCGGCGGCGAGCAGCCGCCCCTCGTGCACGTTGTGGCAGCAGGGCTTCTCCACCGTCACGTGCTTGCCGGCCTGGATCGCCCAGAGCGCCGCGAGCGTGTGCCAGTGGTTCGGCGTCACGATCGACACCGCGTCGATGTCCTTGTCCTCGTACAGTCTCCGGAGATCGGTGTAGGTCTTCGGCCTGGGGCGGCCCTGCTTGACGAAGACTTCCTCGATCACTCCGGGGAAAAGACTCTCGTCAACGTCGCACAACGCCGCGACCTCGACATCCGGCAGCTGGGCGAACGCGCTGGCATGGTTCCGGCCCATCCCGTTGATGCCGACGACGGCCACGCGCACGCGGTCGCTCGCACGAAGCCACGCGCCCTGGCGGGCCCCGAGCAGCGACCCCAGACCCAGCGCGCTGTTCTGCAGAAATCTGCGGCGTCCTACCGGTTCGCTCATGACAGCCCCCATTGGACCGCTATGCGGCTCGAAACGCGAATTTTGTACTCGTTTGTCGGCGAGCCGCAAAGCGGCGGCGCGCACGACCCGCTCGCGCCTGCGTCACACTAGCGCATTTCCCGCGGCTCATGAAGTATTCTTGCCGAGCGAGGTCCAGTGCGCTCCGATCTCCCGGGCAAGCCCTGCACCGTTGGTGGCTGCGGCGGCACGATGCACTTCCATCCGCCAATCGCCCAGCCCCCGCCTCCTGCGCATCTCGAGTTTCCGCCGTACGGCTCGTGGGTGTGCGCGGTCGACCCCACTCACGTTGAACTCGTCGAGGCGCATCATTCCGACGGTCTGGGTGAGGAAGAGTCCAGGATGCGACGGGTGATCAATCGCATTCTGGGACTCAGGTAACCGGAGTTCCAGCGCCGCTGCCTCGAACTTCGAGTGTGTCTCGGGAACAGCTGTCGCCGGCTCTCCGTCGCCGTTGACGGTCTGATCCGAGGATACGTTCGTCAGCCGAGTCCGTCTGCCGGGTCGTTGCCACGCAGCCACAGGAGCCTGTCGCTCCCCGGCCGCGGCGACCCTGCCCCGGCCCGCAGGAGCTTCAGAACCCTTCGACGTTGCCGAGCGAGCGCGTGCATGACGCGCCCGTTCGTCGGCGTGGCGTCCGCCCAGAGGTCCAAGCCGGTCGCCCGGGCAACCAGAGCATTTCCCGCGGCTCATGAAGTATTCTTGCCGAGCGAGGGTCACTCCCATGCCGCACGGTATCACGGTCGCCGGTCTCGCCCTGCTGCTGGCGCTCCAGCCGGCCGTTTCAACGAACACAGCCCCGAATACGTTGACGGAGGCGGAAAAGGCGGCCGGCTGGCAGTTGCTGTTCGATGGCCGGACGCTCGACGCCTGGCGCGGCTACCGGCGCGACACGCTGCCGGAGTCCGGCTGGGACATCAAGGATGGAACCCTTCGCACGATCCCGAACGTCAAGGGCGGAGAGCTCATTACGCGGAAGACGTTCCGCGATTTCGAATTCACCTGGGAGTGGCGGGTTGCTCCCGGTGGGAACAACGGCGTGAAGTACTTCGTGACCGAGGAGCGCCCCAAGTCGCCGGGGCACGAGTACCAGTTGATCGACGACGCGGGCTATCCCGGCAAGCTCACCCCGGAACAGTTGACCGCCGCCTTCTACGACGTCCTGCCCGCTGCGGCCGACAAGCCGATGCGGGCGCCGGGCGAGTGGAATGCGTCTCGGATCGTCGTCCGCGGCACGCGCGTGGAGCACTGGCTGAATAGAAGGAACGTCCTCACGTACGAGCTCGGGAGCGAGGCGGTGAAAGCCGGGATCGAGAAGTCCAAGTTCAGGGGACAACCGGGCTTCGGCGACAAGATCGCCGGGCACCTCATGCTCACGTATCACCAGGACGAATGCTGGTATCGCAACCTGAAAATCCGGACGACCCCGTAGCAGCGCGCGTCAGAGCCCCTCGAGGTCGCCGAGATCTTTCGCCCGGCCAGTAGCCCGCTTGTTGCGCACGAACGTCTCACGCCCGATGAAGTCGACCGTGAGCTCGCCGAATCGCCCGGCGTCGCGATCCGCCCAGGCCTCGGCGAACGTGACACCGGTCAGCTCGGTGAGGATGTCGATCCGGCCCGGCGGAACGCCGATCTGATAGGCCACACCCGGGCGTGAGAAATCGTCTTCGCTGACGTCCTGGAGCGGTGCTCCGAAGGCAGCGAGCGCAGGATGCGCGCCGCGTTGGCCGGCGTCGCGTCCACCCAGATGTCCAGATCACCGGTCGCCCGGGGCCGCCCATGATGCGCGAGCGCGTACGCACCCACGATCAGGAACCGGACGTCAGCGGCCGCGAACGCTCGCAACAGATCGACAAAGTCCGGGTTCATCGGGCGAGCGTCCGAGCAGCTCCCACTGCTCGACCGAGAGCCGCCACGTCAGCAGCACGCGCTCGTGCGGCGGCATCCGCCGCCAGAACTCCGCGTCGTGGCGATCGGCGTCGGCGTTGGACGCGAACCGGCGGACGCTGAGATCGGGACGGACCCTGTCGGCGCGATCGGTCACCCCGGCATTATAGCCGGCGGGCGACAGCCCTCCGTCCCGTTGGCGCACGCTCAGCGGCCGGCTGCCGGCGCTCCGGCGGTCCGATACCAGTCGACCGTCCGCTGCAGCCCCTCCTCGAACGACACCAGCGGTTCGTAGCCCAGGAGCGCCCTGGCCTTGGAGATGTCGGCCTGGGAGTCGCGGACGTCTCCGGCCCGGCTTTCGGCGTACACCGGCTCGACGTCGGCACCGATCAGCCGCTTCATCGTCTCGAACAGCGTGTTGAGCGAAATCCGCCCGCCGGTCGCCACGTTGATCACTTCGCCGCTCACGCCGGGGGCCTCGCACGCGCGCAGGACGCCGTCGACGACGTTGGCCACATAGGTGAAGTCGCGCGTCTGCTCGCCGTCGCCGTAGATGGTCGGAGATCGGCCTTCGAGGAGCGCCGTGGCGAACACCGAGATGACGCCGGAGTAGGGGGACGACGGATCCTGCCGCGGTCCGAAGACGTTGAAATACCGGATGCTGACGGTCTCGAGCCCATAGAGGGTCGAGAACAGCTCGAGATACTGCTCTCCGATGACCTTCTGGAGCGCGTAGGGCGACAGCGGACTGGCGGGCATGTCCTCGCGCTTGGGCAGCGCGGCTGCGTTGCCGTAGGCCGACGACGAGCCGGCGAACACGACACGGTGAACCCCGGCATCGCACGCGGCCACGAGCACGGTCAGGGTGGCGTCGACGTTCGCGCGGTTCGAGGCGATGGGGTCCTTGACGGACCGCGGCACTGAAGGAATGGCGGCCTGGTGCAGGACGAACTCGACGCCGTCCACGGTCCGCCTCGCGAAGGCCTCGTCGGCGAGATCGCCCTGCAGGAACTCGACCTCCGGCAGGTGGGCGAGGTTCTCACGCTTACCGGTGACGAGCGAGTCGGCCACCCGCACCCGGTGGCCCCGCCGGATCAGTTCCTCCGCAAGGTGGGATCCGATGAATCCGGCGCCGCCCGTGACCAGGAAGTGAGGCATGCGAGCGGATCTTACCACCGACAAAAAAAGGTCCGCCGCAGCGGACCGTAAGCCGAATTCTGTTCCCCGCCTCCACCCTCACGGGCTTCGGCGAGGTGACGATCATTCCTCTGGTCCCGCCATCGCTGGCGGGCTCGAGCGACCTACCCGGAGGCGACGGACGGGCCGTCCGTCCGGCGATCCCCGACGCGGGAACCGCGTCGAGGGCGCCGGCGCCCCCCTATTTGGTCTTGCTCCGTGCGGGGTTTTGCCTGCCACCCGTGTTGCCACGGGCGCGGTGCGCTCTTACCGCACCTTTTCACCCTTACCCGCCTGCGCGGGCGGTGTATTTTCTGTGCCACTTTCCTTCGGGTTGCCCCGACCGGGTGTTACCCGGCGCACTGCCCTGCGGAGTTCGGACTTTCCTCCCGACTTC
>DASPFV010000207.1:0-5067 GCA_035620975.1 Vicinamibacterales bacterium | reverse complement strand
TGTACGAGGACCAGGTGACCGCCGTGCAGGCGGCCTCCCGCAACCGGACGGCCGGCCCGATAGACTTCTCGCTCTTCACCGACGGCCTCAGGGCTGAACGCGAGCAGGGAATCACGATCGACGTCGCGTACCGCTACTTCGCGACCGCCCGGCGCAAGTTCATCCTCGCGGACACCCCCGGCCACGAGCAGTACACGCGCAACATGGCGACCGGCGCCTCGACCGCCGATCTCGCCATCCTCCTCGTCGATGCCAGGCAGGGCGTCCGCGACCAGACCCGGCGTCACGCCCAGATCGCGCGGCTGCTGGGGATCTCGACCTTCGTCCTCGCGGTGAACAAGATGGACCTCGTCGAGTTCGATCGCGGGGTCTTCGACTCGATCCGGTCCGAGTTCGCAGGGCTCCTGCCAGACGCGAGACTGCACGCCATCCCGATGAGCGCGCTGGACGGTGACAACGTGATCGTGCCGAGCGGGCGGACGCCGTGGTTCGACGGCCCGCCGTTGCTCGAACACCTCGAGACCGTGCGCCTCGACCACGCCGCCGAGCGGCTGCCGTTCCGGTTCCCCGTGCAGCTGGCCCTGCGACCCGATGACCAGTTCCGGGGGTACGCCGGCCAGATCGCTTCCGGCACGATCCGGCCGGGTGACGCGGTCACCGTCTGGCCTTCGGGTCTCTCCACGCGTATACGGCGCATTGTGACCTGGGACGGCGATCTCGAGGAGGCGCGGGCGCCGATGTCGGTGACGCTCACGCTGGAGGACGAGCTCGACATCAGCCGAGGCGACCTGATCGCGACCGGGGCCGTCTCGGTCTCGAATCGCTTCACGGCCCACGTGGTGTGGATGGACGAGCGGCCACTCGAGCGTGGGCGGCTGTATCTGCTGAAGCACGCGACCAGGACCGTCCCCGCCGATGTCGACACGAGCCTGGTGCTCAACGAAATCGGGTTCGTCGGCGTCGCGGCGTCGCGGCCGCTCGTGCTCGACCCCTACGAGCGGAATCGGACGACCGGCAGCTTCGTGCTGATCGATCCGGCCACGAACGCCACGGCGGGTGCCGGCATGATCGCCCGGTCCGAGGCCGCGCCGGGCCAGGGCGGCTCCGTGGCACGGTCGGTGGCCGAGCGGCTCGCACTCGCCGCCCGATCGGCGCCGACAGAAGCTGACGCGCTGGCAGCCGTTCAGCGCGTGCTCGAGGAGGTCCTGACATGATCGACGCCAGTCGACTCGTCTCCGCCCAGCTGGCGGAGGCCGAACGGCCGTGCATCACGTCGAGCTTCCAGGCCGAGTGCGTGGTGCTCACCCACATGCTCCTGCAGGCGAGACCCGACGTGCCGGTGCTCTTCCTCGACACCGTGCACCACTTCGAGGAGACCTGCACTTACCGCGACGAACTGGCGCGGCGCTGGAACCTCAACCTGGTGGTGCTGCGGGCGGAGGAACCCCGGCCAGGACTCTGGCAGCAGGACACCACGGCGTGCTGCGCGCGACACAAGGTCGGCCCGCTGTTCGCGGCGCTGGCCGACTACGACGTCTGGTTCACCGCCCTCCGGCGCGAGCAGTCGCCCAGCCGGGCCACACTGGCCGAAGTCGAGCCCTTCCGCCTGCCCGACGGCACCGTGCTCCGGAAGGTCAGCCCGCTCGCGTCGTGGACGATGCGCGACGTCTGGAGCTACGCGAAGCGCCATGACATTCCCCTCCTGCCGCTGTACGAGGCCGGTTACACGAGCATCGGCTGCGAGCCCTGCACCACGCTGCCGCTGGATCCCTCGAACCCGCGCTCGGGACGATGGCAGGGTGGGAAGCTGGAGTGCGGAATACACATTCAGGCGGGGAGCTGATTCGCGGAGTCCCGCCCCGGACGGCTCTGGTCGCCGGCGCTTCGACTTCGTCGGGTCATCGCGTCGTTCTTCGTGAGGGGGCCGTCGGGACGTGCACTCGCTCACCCGGCGTGCGTGCAACCCGGGTCGGCTGCGCAGTCACTCACACGGCTGTTTCTGCGGCGGCCGCCGGCATCGTGGAGGATTTCCGGGGGCGTGAGGCCCCGCCGGGCGTGAGCTTCAGCTGGGGGCGGACGCGCTCGAGCGTCCGCATCATCTCCTGCATCGCGCGCGGCACCCGGTCGAGTCGCAGGTGGACCCATCCCGTCTCGCGTACGAGCTGCTGACCGGCAATCCGCGCGCAGAACAGCTGCCCCGCCCGGACTTCGCGGGCGACCGACTGGTAGGGAATGATCGTGATTCCCATGCCGATCTGCACCAGGGCCTTGATAATCTCCACGTTCTCGGTCTCGGTGACCACGCGCGGGGCAATCTGTTCACGGACGAAGAACGCCTCGATCGCGCGCCGGCTGTTCGATCCCGTTTCGAAGAGCACGAACGGCTGCCCCACGAGATCCTGAGGAGTGATCTGCTTCTTGCGGGCCAGCGCGTGGGCGGGCGCCGTGACGAGCAGCAGTTCCTCCCGCATGACCGGCACGCTGACCAGGTGAGGATCGTCCACCGGCAGCGTGAGCAGCCCGAGATCGGCCGCGCCCGAGCGAAGCTGCCGGACGAGCCGCGGCGTCGCGCCGGGCATCAGCTTCACGTCCACTCCCGGGTGCTGTTTCCGGAATGCCTTGAGGAGCGCCGGGAACACATAGAGGCAGACTGTCATGCCGCCGACCAGCCGAAGCCTGCCGCTGACGGTCTGCTGGCTCTCGAGGATGCTGGCGCGGGTCCGCTCGAGGTCGTCGAACATCCGGTGGCTCAGCTCGAGGAGGGTGGTCCCCGCTGGCGTGATCCGGATCTTCCGGCCGAGGCGAAGGAACAGCTGTTCCTTCAGCTCCTCCTCCAGCAGCAGGATCTGGCGGCTGACGGCCGATTGCGAGAGATGGAGCTGCTGCCCCGCGCTGGTGAAGGACCCGCTCTCGGCGACTGCCCTGAGGATTTCGAGTTGTCGGAGATCCACGCCTGTACCGCCCCTGGCCCCGTGACCACCGGCATCGCGACTGTAGGACGTCGCCGTGAACGGGTCAAGTTCATAGTTCGGAGATTCGACGCGCAGAGTTCATGCCCCGCGGTTTCCGGGTGCCCGGCGTCAGGTCACGGGCGCGAGCGGCCGGCCGCGCGCCGCGGTAGGATCGCACATGACGGTTGACGCCCCGATATGCGTGTAGCGCTCGCGCAACTCAACCCCACGAGCGGCGACCTCCACGGCAACACGACCCGGCTCCTCGACGCGATCGCGCGCGCCCGCGACCACGGGGCGGACCTCCTCGTCGCCCCCGAGATGGTCCTGCCGGGCTACTGCATCGGCGATCTGATCGAGAACGTGCGCTTCCTCCAGGCCAACGAGCAGGCCGTCCGGCGCGTGGCGGAGGCAGCCGCGGGCATCACGGTCGTCGCCGGTTTCATCGACGCGGATCCCGGCCGGCGGGGCGAGACCGGCGGCGTGCTTCGGTACAATGCGGCGGCCGTGGTCCGCGACGGGTGCGTGCTGCAGCGCGCCCGCAAGTCGCTGCTCCCGACCTACCGCTACTTCGACGACCGGCGCTACTTCGCGCCGGCCGAGTCCCGCCAGCCGGTGAGAATCGAGACGCGGAAAGGGCCGGTTGCGCTGGGCGTGTCGATCTGCGAGGACATGTGGGACGAGTTCTACCCGGTCAAGCCGCTCGCGGAGCTCTCGTCCGCAGGCGCGCAGGTACTCCTCAACATCAACGCCTCGCCGTTCTACCCGGGCAAGCGGCGGGAGCGCGATGCGCTCATCCGGCGCCACGTCCGGGAGCTCGGCCGGGCGATCGTATACGTCAACACCGTGGGGGCGGCGGACAACGGCAAGAACGTCATCCCCTTCGACGGCGAGAGCCTCGTGTACGACGCTGCCGGACGGCTCCTCGCCGTCGGCCCGCAGTTCCGCGAGGATCTGATCCTCGTCGACCTGGAGGCGAAGCCAGGCGAAGGCCCCCAGATTGCTCCGGAGCACCGCGAACGGGAAATCTACGACGCCCTGCTCATGTCGCTCCGCGACTACATGCGCAAGACCGGCTTCACGCGCGCCGTGGTGCCGGTCTCGGGCGGTATCGACTCGGCGCTCGTGCTCGCGCTCGCCGCCGATGCGCTCGGGCCCGGACAGGTGACTGCGTTCAACCTGCCGTCGCGCTACAACACCGAGGTCACCCGGTCCATTGCCGCCCGCGTCGCCGGCGCTTTCGGGGTGCGATACGGCGTCATCCCGATCCAGGAGATCGACGACCGCGTTCGCGAGGTGTTCGAGGCCCACGCGCACCCGATCGCCCGCGGCACGACGCGCGAAAACCTCCACGCACGCATCCGCGGCCTGCTGATGATGGCCGAATCGAACGATACCGACGCGCTGCTGCTCTCGTGCGGGAACGAGACCGAGATCGCGCTCGGCTACGCGACGCTCTACGGCGACATGTGCGGAGGGCTGTCGCTCATCGGCGATCTGTCCAAGATCGACGTGTACCGCCTGGCACGCGCGGTCAACGACCGCCATCGGACGCCGATGATCCCGGAGGAGACGTTCCGTCTGACACCGTCGGCCGAGCTGGCCCCCGGGCAGGTCGACCCCTTCGACTACTACGTGGTGGCGCCCATCGTAGGCGAGTTCGTGGAGACACGCCGGAGCCCATCGGAGCTGGTGGCGCTCTTCGAGCAGGGCGCGCTCGACCCGCTCCGCTTCCTCAACGATCCCGACGGCCGGTCCGTGTACGACAAGCACACCGTCGAGACCTTCCAGGCCGTCGTCGCTGACGCGTTCGGGCGGATGCGCCGCTCGGTCTACAAGCGCCTGCAGGGCCCGCCGATCGTCGCCGTGACCGCGCGCGCGTTCGGGTTCGACCTGCGCGAGACGATCATCAACGAGTGGAAGGGCCGGTAGGTGTCGTCTTCGTCTCGGCGGCTCATCGTCTGAGCCGTCGGCGGCGTGCAGCGGCGCCGTGCGGGCAGGCCTGGGATTATGCTTCCATAAGCTCGACATATACATTGACGCCCTGGATTGAAGCTCCTTATACTCTTGTCAGCTCATGGCATCCCGCACCCAGATGGCGATGACCGGCATTCGG
>DASPFV010000206.1:0-8562 GCA_035620975.1 Vicinamibacterales bacterium | reverse complement strand
TCCCCGCGGTTGATGGCTCACAGGGGTGCAGGGGGGTCTGCCCCCCCTGCGCGGCCGTGGACGCTGTCCGGGCGAAGCTGACCGCCGATTTGAACCGGGCCACCACATGCGAGTGCCGTTCGACGACCTGTGGACCACGATGGCTGCCGTGCTCATCCGGCATGGCTTCGTCGAAGACCGCGCCAGGCTGTGCGCGCGGCTCTTCGCCGAGGCGAGTCGCGACGGGGTGGCCACGCACGGGCTCGATCGTTTTCCCCGGTTCGTGCAGAACATCCGCGATGGCGTGGTCGACGTCCACGCCCGGCCAGTCCTGGTCGGTTCGACGGGGTCGATGGAGCGCTGGGACGGCCGGCGGGGTACGGGCAACCTGAATGCCTGGCACTCCATGGACCGCGCCATCGCCCTGGCTCGCGGGCACGGCATCGCGTGCGTGGCACTGGCGAACACCAACCACTGGATGCGCGGCGGCACGTACGGCTGGCAGGCCGCCGATGCCGGCGTCATCGGGATCTGCTGGACCAACACGATGCCGAACCTGCCGGCCTGGGGCTCCGAGGTGGCGCAGCTCGGGAACAACCCGCTCGTCCTGGCCGTGCCACGGCCCGGTGGACCCCTCGTGCTCGACATGGCAATCTCGCAGTTCTCGTACGGCGCGCTCGAGTCGTATCGGCGCCGCGGCGAGCCGCTTCCGGTGCCGGGCGGCTACGACCCGGCCGGCGAGCTGACCCGCGATCCGGCAGCCATCGAGCAGTCCCGCCGTCCGCTGCCCATCGGATTCTGGAAGGGCTCGGGTCTTGCGCTGATGCTCGACGCGATGGCCGCCATCCTGTCCGGCGGCCGGGCGACGCACCAGATACCCGCGGACCCTGCGCTCGAGACAGCCTTGTCGCAGGTATTCGTCGCGATTGCGGTCGATGCCGCCGGTGCCGCATCCGTTGCCGCCCGCATCGTCGCGGATCTGCACGCCTCTCGCTCTGCCGCCGGCGAGCGCCCGCGCTATCCGGGCCAGCGGACCCTCGAGATCAGAGAGCAGAGCCTCCGGGAAGGAGTGCCGGTCGATGCGGTTGTCTGGGAACGCGTGCGGGAGTTAGGAACTGAACACTGAAAGCTGGAAGTTCCCCGTCAATGAATCTCCGGATCCTCGATTGGCGCTGCGCCCTCGAGGAAGTCGAAGTCGCACCCGCGGTTCGCCTGCGTCACGTGCGCGGCGTACATCCGGCCGAACCCGCGGGGGTACCGAACCTCCCTGGGCTTCCACTCCGTCCGCCGCCTCGTCAGCTCCTCTTCGCTGACGCGCAGCGTGAGCCGGCGGCCCGGTACGTCGAGCTCGATCGTGTCCCGGTCACGCACGAACGCCAGGGGGCCTCCGACGAACGACTCGGGCGCCACGTGCAGCACGCAGGTGCCATACGAGGTGCCGCTCATGCGCGCGTCGGAGATCCGCACCATGTCGCGGATGCCCTGCGCCAGGATCTTCTTCGGGATCGGGAGCATGCCCCATTCGGGCATGCCCGGACCGCCGAGCGGCCCGGCGTCCTGGAGCACGAGCACGGAATCAGGCGTGACCGGCAGCGCCGGATCGTCGATTCGCGAGGCCAGGTCGTTGTAGTTGCGGAACACCACCGCCGGTCCGGCATGCTGCAGCAGCCGGCGCTCCGCAGCCATGTGCTTGATGACCGCGCCGTCGGGTGCGAGATTGCCGCGCAGCACCGCGACGCCTCCCTCGGGATCGAGCGGCTGCTCGCGCGGCAGGATCACGTCCTCGTTGTAGACGCAGGCCGCGGCGATGTTGTCGCCCAGCGTCCGGCCGTTCACGGTCCGGCAGCCGCCGTTCAGCAGATCGCCGATGCGCTGGAGGACGCCCGCCAGACCGCCCGAGTAGTAGAGATCCTCCATGAGGTACTTGCCGCAGGGCCGGATGTTGGCGATGAGCGGCGTGCGGCGCGACAGCGCGTCGAAACGATCCAGGGCGAGCGGCAGACCGGCGCGGCCGGCCATGGCCACGAGGTGAATCAGCGCATTCGTCGATCCTCCGACGGCCATGACCGCGGTGATCGCGTTGTCGAACGCTTCGCTCGAGAGGATGTCGCGCGGCCGGAGATCCTCCCAGACCATCTCGACGATCCGGCGGCCGGCGGCCGCCGCCAGGCGCGGGTGCCCGGAGTCGGCCGCGGGTAGCGAGGACGCGCCTGGAAGGGTCATCCCGAGCGCTTCGGCGGCGGACGCCATGGTCGACGCCGTTCCCATCGTCATGCACGTGCCGAACGAGCGGGCGATGCCGTCTTCGATCTCGCGCAGCGCGCAGTCGTCCACGGTGCCCGCGCGCCGTTCCGCCCAGTATTTCCACACGTCGCTGCCGGAGCCGAGGATCTGCCCGCGCCAGTTGCCGCGCAGCATGGGGCCCGCGGGGACGAAGAGCGCGGGCAGGTTGGCACTCGTCGCGCCCATCAGCAGCGCCGGAACGGTCTTGTCGCATCCCCCGAGCAGCACCGCGCCATCGACAGGGTACGACCGCAACGCTTCCTCCGCCTCCATGGCGAGGAGGTTGCGGTAGAGCATCGTGCTCGGCTTCATGAAGGTCTCGCCGAGCGTCAGGAGGGGGATCTCCATCGGGAAGCCGCCCGCCTGCCAGATCCCGCGCTTCACGTCGTCGGCGCGGAGGCGGAGGTGCGTGTGACACGGGTTCGCGTCGCTCCAGGTGTTGAGGATGGCGATGACCGGTTTGCCGGCGAAATCCTCGGCGCTGAACCCCGCCTGCTTGGCCCGGGAGCGGTGCCCCCAGGACCGGAGATCGTCCCGTCCGAACCAGCGGTGGCTGCGCAGGTCCGTGGGGCTCCTGCGCGGGCGCGTCATGCGTCCTGCTCCCGCAGCGCGCGCGCGACGGGTGCGAGCGTGTCGAGCCTGGGTCGGTCCAGCGGCGACACATACGGCGGGATCGGTCCGGCTGGTGCGATGCCGCTCAGCTCCGTCGCGTGATGCAGCACGCGCGCCGGGCCCCACGCGTCGCGGAGGTCCTCGAGCGGCATGAACCGGGCGCGCAGCGCTTCCGCGCTGGTCCAGTCCCCGCGCGAGCACGCCTCGAAAAAGGCCTGACAGGTGCGCGGCGCGATGCAGCCGGAGCCGGTCGTCATCCCGCCCAGACCGAAGTCGCGCAGGTGGACGACGGCGGGCCGCTCGCCCATCCCGCTGATGATGCGCCGCCTGTCGGCGCGCCTCAGGAGACCCTCGAGCCAGGCGTCCTGGGAGGGGTCGTCGCGGACGATGGCGTATTTGACGGCGAGGGCGACATCGTCGAGCAGCAGACGTCCGACGGCATCCAGGCTCCCCTCCAGATCCGCGCCGAACGCATCGTCCGACTTGATGTAGACGATCAGGGGGATGCCGGCCGCGTCCGCGATCTCGCGAAGGCCGGCCTCCATGCCGCAGGGATCGCGGGGATCGCCGCAGGGGAGGACCATCGCACAGCGGAACGCATGGCGGCGGAGCAGGCGCGCCTGATCGATGGCGCGCCCGTACGACGGACCGATGCTGGGGATCGCCCACCGGGTGACTGGGAAGTGGGCCAGCCAGCCGAGTAACGCCTCATACTCGTCGAGCGTGACGTGATAGAGAAACGCGTTCCCGCCGTAAAGGTACCGCGTGATGCCGCCCGCCTCGATGTGGGCGGCCACGCGCTCGGCCGCGTCGAAGTCCAGGGTGCGGCGACGCTCGGGCTTTCGAGGCAGCGGCGGAACGGCGTAGACGCCGTGGAGATCGTCGAGGTTCACGGAATCGCTCATGTCGCCATCGGCCCCTCGCAATCGGCAATTCAGTCAGCGACTATCGTGCCGACGATTGCACGCTCGTAAAGGCCTGGTACTGGCGCTCGATCTGTTCGGGCGTGGCGCTCGCGTTCAGCACGAGGACGCGGTGCCGGAACGTGAGCGACTTCCCCGGGTCGAGCGTGACGACGAACTCGTCCTGTTTCGGATCGAAGACCTTGCGGCCGAGCGGATTCGCTGCGAACAGGCCGTACCCGCGCGCGTGCCAGTAGGTCGGGAAGCCGGTGTTCGAGGGATGGTCGAGCATCACGAGCGTGACGGGCTCCGCGCCGATCGTGCCTTTCAGCATGACCCAGCGGCCCCGCGTGCCCCACACCGCGTCCCCCTTCAGTCCCTCGCTGCTGACGTACTGGCCCGTGACGCCGGTGTTGTCGAGCACCGGTACTTTCGACGGCTGTCCCGAGGAGTCCGTGAACGTCTCGGGCTTGTCGGCCGGCTGTTCGAGGGCGCGTGTCACCCGCAGCCCGAGCACGCCTTCCTTGTTGTCGCGGAACACGACCGGCTCCTTCTGCGCGGTGAGCGTGGTGATCCGGTCGATGCTGCGCGAGTCCGCCGCGCCGCGGAAGACGAACTCCGTACGCTCGACGAGGAGAACGCGGCCGTCCGGGTGGCGCCATTCCGACTCCACCACGAGCTCGCCGTGGTCGGCGCCGTCTTTCGTCCCGGCCACCCGGCGATGGACGATCGTGCCCATCTTCGGCGCGCGCTCGGCCGGGATGCTGGTGGAGTTGTTCCAGAAGTCCAGGCCGTTCACATCGCCGTAGTTGAACCACAGCCCGACGTGGTGCGGGTGATCGACGCGCTCGCCCTGCCGCGGCTCGAGCGGGAACCCGCGCGTCACCGGCGTGCCCCTGGCCGTCAGGATGGGGAAGAGCACCGGCTTCTTGATCCCGGCCGGGTAGATGTACGAGGTGAACGGTTTGCCGTCAATCGTGACATCGACCCGCTTCGCCGCGTCGTTGACGACAACCTTCACGTCCCCGCTCTGCGCCGGGAGCGCCAGCGCCCCGAGCATGATGACCGCGAGCGTCGAGCCAACCGTCTTCCACATCGCACGCATGGCTGAGTCCTTTTTCAGAACGGTCCCACTCCGGGAGCCCTGAACCGTGAACCCGGAACCGTGAACCCGGAACCCTGAACCCGGAACCGGAACCCGGAACCGAGACTACTCGAACGACAGCTCGTAAACCGAAGCCGCCGAAGCGGAGAATACCGCAGATTCCTGGTCCCGGCGGAAGGGGATGTCGTTACCGGAGGCCCGCACGGCGGCAACGAGCTGACCCGCCGGGGGCCGCAGGCGGATATCGCCCGGGACCGTGGCGCGCAGCGTGGCAGAGGTGGCCCGGCCGTTCGACCAGGAGACGTCGACTTCGACCCCTCCGCGAGCGCGCAGGCCCCGGACGCTGCCCGTTGGCCAGAGCTTCGGCAGGGCCGGCAGCAGGTGGATCGCGCCGTCGTGGCTCTGGAGCAGCATCTCGGCGATCCCGGCCGTGCCGCCGAAGTTGCCGTCGATCTGGAAGGGCGGGTGGACGTCCCACAGGTTCGGCAGGGTGGATTTCGCGAGCAGCGCGTGCAGGTTCTGGTGCGCCTGCTCGCCGTCCTCGAGCCGGGCCCAGAAGTTCACGATCCACGCGCGGCTCCAGCCCGTATGGCCGCCGCCGTGCTTCAGCCGGCGCTCGATGGTGGCCCGCGCGGCCCGCGCAAGTTCCGGCGTCCCGCGGACCGTGATCTGGTCGCCGGGGTGAAGCGCGAAGAGCTGCGAGATGTGGCGGTGGCCGGGATCCGGCTCGTCGTAGTCCTCGGACCACTCCATGATCTGGCCGTGGCCGCCGATCTCCGGTGACGGGAGCCGCCGGCGCGCGGCGTCCAGCTCGCGTCGGAACCCCGGATCCGTCTCGAGAATCCCGGCCGCGGCGATCGTCTGCGAGAACAGGGCATGGATGATCTGATGGTCCATCGAGGGCCCCATGCAGAGGATCCCGACCTGGCCGTTCGGGAGGCGGTAGCGATTTTCGGGTGAGACCGACGGTCCGCTCACCAGCCGTCCGCGCGGATCCTCGACGAGGTAGTCGAGGAAGAACTGCGATGCTTCCTTCATCACGGGGTAGGCGCGCGCGAGGAAGGCGCGGTCGAGTCCGAACCGGTAGTGTTCCCACAGGTGCTGAGCGAGCCACGCCGCGCCCGTCGGCCAGAGCCCCGAGCGCGGCAGGTCGCCGGGCGCGGTGAAGCCCCAGATGTCGGTGATGTGGTGTGCCACGAACCCGCGCGCCCCGTAGTGGATCCGCGCGGTCTTCCGTCCCGGCTCCACGAGCGACTCCAGGAAGTCGAAGAGCGGCAGGTGCGTCTCGGCGAGGTTCGTCACCTCCGCGGGCCAGTAGTTCATCTGCAGGTTGATGTTCAGGTGGTAGTCGCTGTCCCACGGCGGATGGAGACTGTCGTTCCACACGCCCTGCAGGTTGGCGGGAAGATCTCCGGGCCGGCTGCTCGCGATGAGCAGGTAACGCCCGAACTGGAAGTAGAGCGCCTCGAGGCCGCGGTCGATCTCGCCGCGTCTGACGCGATCGAGCCGCTCATCGGTCGGCAGCGCCGCGGCGTCCGCGCTCTTGCCGAGGTCGAGGGACACCCGACGGAACAGCCGCTGGTGATCGGCGACGTGATCGGCCCGGAGGCTGTCGTACGGCTTCGCGGCGGCCGCGGCAATCTGCCGATCGCATACCGCCGCGGGCGCGTCGCCTTGATAGGCCGTGGCGGCCGCCACCAGGATGGTCACCGCGTCGGCGCCCTCGACCAGGATCCGCTCGGGGAACGTCTGCAGCGTGCCCCCTTCGGGCACGAGCTTCACCGAGGCCTGGAATGCCAGGCCCTTGCCGCCCGCCAGCCGGCCGACGAGATCCAGCCGATCGCCCCCTGCGATCGCGGTGGCGGCATCCTGGAGGCGCTCGATCCAGACCGACACCGTCGCGCCCCCCGGGCGATCGGCGCTGATGCGGGTGACGATGACCTGAGCGGGGTGGCTCGCGAAAGTCTCGCGCGTGATTCGCGTGTCGCCGGCCCGGTAGCTGACGCGGGCCGTCGCCGTGTCCAGGTCCAGCTCGCGCCGGTACTCGCTGATCGGCACCTCGTGATCGAACGTCAGGCGCATCTCGCCGAGCGTCTGATACGACGGCAGCCGGTGCGGCCGCCCCATGAGCCGGCGCTCCGCGACGGCATTGGCCTCGCGCGGACGGCCTGCGAACAGCAGCCGCCGAACCTCGGGCAGGTGACTCAGCGCTTCCGGGTTGTCGCGCTCCTGCGGCCCGCCCATCCACAGCGATTCCTCGTTCAGCTGGATGCGCTCGCGGTTCACCTGTCCGAAGACCATGGCGCCGAGCCGCCCGTTGCCGAGCGGCATCGCGTGATCCCACTGCGACGCCGGCTGCCGGTACCACAAGGTGAGTGCGCGTGCGGCGGGACTCTCGACGCGCGGCAGAGGAGCCTGCGCACGCTGCTGCAGCACGCCGGCGAGGCCAATCGCAAGGAGGGCCGTGATGATCGCCAGAGGCATGGGGGCGCTCCCGCCTCAGGCGATGGCCCAGATCTCGCCGGTGGGGTACGCGTAGGAGACCCGCGACGCGGTCCGGATCTCGGTGCTGTACCCGGGCCTGGTGGGCGGCATGTAGTGCGCGCGGCGGATGACCACCGGATCGACGAAGTGCTCGTGCAGGTGATCGACGTACTCGATCACCCGATCCTGCAGCGTCCCCGAGATTCCGATGTAGTCGAACATCGCCAGGTGCTGCACGTGCTCGCACAGCCCCACCCCGCCCGCATGCGGGCAGACGGGCACGCCGAACTTCGCGGCCATCAGCATCACCGCGAGGTTCTCGTTCACCCCCCCGAGCCGGCAGGCGTCGATCTGGCACACGCCGATCGCGTTCGCCTGCAGGAGCTGCTTGAAGATCACGCGGTTGGCACAATGCTCGCCTGTCGCCACGCGCACCGGCGCGATGCCCCGCGCGATCGCTGCATGCCCCAGCACATCGTCGGGCGACGTGGGCTCTTCCATCCACCAGAGGTCGTACCTGGCCAGCGCCCGCACGCGTTCGATGGCTTCGCCCACGTCCCACCGCTGGTTCGCGTCGATCATCAGCTTTCGATCCGGTCCGATCTCCCGCCGTACCAGCCCCACCCGCCGCGCGTCGTCCTCCGGCGTGCCGCCGACTTTCACCTTGAAGTGGTTCCAGCCGTCCCCGATGGCCTCGCGGCAGAGCCCGCAGATCCGCTCGTCCCCGTACCCGAACCACCCGACCGAGGTGTTATAGGCCGGATAGCCGGTCGCGAGGAGTTGCGCCTCGCGTTCCGGCTTCGACCGCTCCAGCCGCGTCAGCATGTCGAGCGCCTCGTCGGGCGTCAGCGCATCGGAGATGTAGCGGAAGTCGATGCACGAGACGATCTGGCGGGGCGTCAGATCGGTCAGCAGCTTCCAGACCGGCTTGCGCTCGGCCCTGGCCCACAGATCCCAGAGGGCGTTGACGATGGCCGCCAGCGCGAGATGAATGACGCCCTTCTCCGGCCCGAGCCAGCGCAGCTGCGACTCGCTTGCGAGCTCGCGCCAGAAGGCGCCGAAGCCGGACGTGATCTCCTCGAGCGGCTGGCCCACGACGAGCGGCCGGAACGCTTCGATGGCGAGAGCACACACCTCGTTGCCACGGCCGATCGTGAACGTCAGCCCATGCCCCTCGAGACCTGCGTCGGTCCCGAG